>NZ_FNPQ01000076.1:0-6738 GCF_900107335.1 Nitrosomonas sp. Nm58
GCTTGCGCCAGAGATTCAAAGTCGGATTGCTGACATTAAGTAAACTCATTAATTCCTCGGTTGGCCGGCCCTCAGCTGTCATTAATATGATCTTTACTCGTAACTTTTGCTTTGGCCCAACAGCTCGACTCTTCAACCATCGCTGCAGGGTATTTTTGTCCTTATCACCCAGTAAAATTTTCATTGGCGTTCTCATAATCGCCAATTCTATCATTTCCAAATATTAGTCGGGGACGTTACACTAGTTTAAAATGCTTTTTCAATCGTGTGGCCTGGTGCTGGATTCGCACGCTAAGACGAAGAAGTCAGCACCAGTGCATGACGTGGGAGCGGTTTGGACAATTGTGGAGACGCTTTTCCCCACCAATTCGGATACTTCATGACTTACCCTTCGAGCGCTTTGCCGCCAGAATCTGAGGCAGGAGCCCAGTGCATTAGTAGTGCACGCTGGGATCTGTGCGAGGGGTGCCGGGTAACCGGCATTCCTATCGCGACCCCAATATCCGTAAGGGTCTTGACTCAATTTTAGCAAATGCGCCTCAGTTGCCAAAAATAGAGCGTTGGCCTACTTTGGTACGCTATATCGTCAACAAAATTATCTCTGCTAGATCGGAAAATCCTCCACTCGATTCGCCAACCTTTCATTTGACTTCCAGTTCGGGTTAAAAGAGGAGTTTAGGTTTATGGGTTCAAGTTGCACTTGGTCATCAATGACCAAGGGGAGTTGCTGGGAGTGAAAATCACGGCGGGCAATGTCGACGACCGTGATCCGGTACTTGAGCTGGCACACTCTTTGTTTGGGAAACTATTGGGTGACCGGGGTTACATCTCTCAGCCGCTCTTTGAGCAGCTCTGGGAGCAAGGTGTACAGCTCGTTACGCTCGTTACCAAGGTGCGTAAGAACATGAAAAACAAACTATTGCCATTGTTTGACAAACTCTTGTTGCGTAAACGCTCGATCATTGAGACTGTCAACGATCAATTGAAAAACATCTCACAAATCGAACATTCCCGCCATCGCAGCCCATTTAGTCGGCCCTGCAAAATTCACCCGGCTGCTAATACAGATTTAGCATGCGGAGTATTCACATCAGCGGTTGTAAATTTACCCCTTATAGCGTTGGCCAACCGAAGCAATAAAATGCGCAAAAAAGCTGTCTTCAGCCCCAGGCGAACCATTGCCCGCAGCAGCCAGCGTAGGTTGTAACCCGTTGCACACAGTACTGCATGGAGCGCATCGCCCAGTTTACCCTGTAACCAGCAGCGATCCATCCGGTGATCTGATTTCAGGTGTCCGATTGCTGGCTCCACGGCTTGTCGCCGCTTAAGCCATTTTCGTTGCTGCCTCGTTAGTGACTTGTATTTGCCGCGATGGATGATTTCCATGTTCGGATTATCAACATTCGCTCCACGGAACCCGAGGTCCACTACCACCTGCTTCGGCTTTGCGCTTGAACTTTCCAGCAAGATGTTGGTTTGTTCCAACTGTTCGTGGAGAACGTGGCCATCGTAAGGATTGCCGGGAAAAGTTTTAGCACCCACGATCAACCCCTGCTTGTGGGTAACGGTGATGCTGGCCTTGACGCCAAACTCATAGGGCTTACGCGCTTTCCCCTTTCCGATGCACTCGACTTCCGGTGCGTGCAGGGCGTAGAGCTTGTTTTTGTCCTTAGGCTGTTGCTTGTGGATTCGCTCGGCCCGTTCGAGCAGCGTGTTCAAGCGATCAAGTGATGCGGCGCATTCCGTCGTCGCTGTTGTTAGCTTGCGCCTGATCTCACGCAGCACGATGCCGAGTATCGTACACTGCCGTTTGACAGCGCGCCGCAGTCGTCTGAATTGCCTAGCATGGGCGTAGCCTCCGGCTTTGCGACGCAATGCCTTGCCTTCCTTGGCAAAAGTCTGTTTCAAAGTGATACCCACCCGCTTGGCGGCTTGGGCTACCTTGCCGCGGGCGATCTCCAGCAGACGGCTGTCGACCGGATGGGCGATGGCCTTCTCCTGAACGGTCGTATCGACGATAACCCGCTCGAATTCCTTTGGCGTCACCGCCTTGCTCTGGACCGCAGTGTCAATCGTCGCTTTCATCAGTGCTTCCACGCCAGCTTCACCAATCGCAGTACGAAAACGGCCTATCTGCGTGGCATCACAGGGTAGCTTCGGCGTGTAGTACTCTTGCCCACTGAAGTATTGCCATACTACATTCTCGGACCAGCGAACAACAAGTTCCTCATCACTAAGATTGAACGCGTGCTTGAGATACAGCAGAGAGGACATCAGCCGGATCGGTAGACGCCGACGGCCAGCAGCACTGACACCCTCTCCAGCGATCACCTGCGTTGTGCCGAAAAGATCGTTGATCTCCACTACCTGGCCCTGACGATTCTTGCGCTCAAACGCAGGTGCCAAAGCTGCCTCGATCTGAGACCAGGGTATTCGTCCCGCCAGCACAGCCAAAGGATGTCTTAAGTCGATCATTTGATCGAGACGGGCGCGAAAAAAGTCGTCGATAGCCATCTTAAATACCTTTGATTTCCCTCAGGTTTAGATGCTGTTATTATAAATTCTTGAGCGTTTAGGAGGTGAATTTTTTGCCTGAAACGAAGAATTCATGCGGATCTCAGGTATTTTGCAGGGCCGACCATTTAACTTCTTTGTTAATTTGATAGCCGGGCTAGTGGCTTACACTTTCCGCGAGAAGAAGCCTTCCCTTAATATTAGATTTTCTCAGGTTCTTCCAGCCGTGGTGTGATGATTTTTATACCGAACTCACGTTACAAAAGCATACAGTGGCTAGCTTCATTAGATTCCCTAGAAATCAGTTAATCTCAATTCTGGCAATTATCGGGCACAAACAAGTATATGCAAAGATCAAAGTGCAAAATCATGAATCATCTGCAGCCTGTCTCACTTCATGTTTTTTGTTGGTGCTAAAAGCAATATATAGAGCATTCGCTGAGTTCATAAGGTTCAGAGCCGTCATCAAAAGTTGATTAATGGGTGTAGCCCCGCTAGCGAGTGAATTAAGAAATTGATTAATGGGTGTAGTCCCACTCGCGAGTGACTTAAGAAATTGAGTAATGGATGTAGACTCGGTAGCGTGTGACTTATCATAGTCAGTACGATGAGAGCCGGACGATCTGGTCTTAGTAAATTCACCGAGGATAAATCCGACACCGCCTGCTATCAACAAGCTTGAAGGAGAAGCCAGCTGTTGTTGAATATCTTGAATTAGCTTAGCAGAGCGGATATCAACCGCCCTGTGTCGTTTCAATACCTGCTCCTCCGCATTCTTGATTTCGGCCGTTAGAGACATAGCCGGGTTTGCTCTCGTTTGAAGTATAGTCTGGGCATCACGTTTTTCCTATATTCTGCCGTGCTGATTGCTCTGGCTGAAGGCTGCGGAGAGTCGCCGGAAACTGTAAATCTTGACTCTTGCCGCTTATTACACGCCAAAGAATCAACACAAGCATTAAATTAAAAGCGACGGTAAATAATATTAATATTGCATTGTTTTCTACCACGCCATACTCAGCTAGTGTTATTACTATAGCTGCAACCAGTCCTATCCAAGCAGAACTCAATAAAATGCCTACCATCACACCCGCCACTATCATTATAACCAGGCTCTTGCCCGCCAGCTGTGCTTCCAATACAGCAAGTTTGAAATGATCGTGGCTTAGAGCGCGCAGTTCATCCCATAACGATTGAGCATTTCTCAGTATGCTGACCTCGTTCTCTGAAGAGCTTCGTGTAGCAGTTTGATCATCAGGGATCTTCTCATCTGTTCTGGCTTCAGAATCCATGATATTTAATGCTTTAACGATCGTTAAACAGTCTACTCAGTAAGAAACCCACTCCTACCGCAATAGCCACTGATCTCAGAGGATTCTTACGAGTATAATCAGCATATTGATCCATTAATCGCTCCTCAATATTCTTTAACTGTCCTCCTTTCTCGCCAAGCTTATCCACGGCCTGATGCGTTACATCGGTGACCTTATCGACCGCTTTATGCGCATACTCAGAAGCTTTATCTACTGTTTCAGATGCTTTATCTACAATTGTTTTGTCTACATTTTCCATGGTAGTTACCTTTCTCTTTCTATTTGAAGCGCGTATCACGCCCGCTCCTGAATTAATGATTGGCTCTTTCGCTGTTAAGTGCTCATCTTCTATACACTGATATCGTTCTCTGGGCGGCTGCGTGCGGCAGTTTTCCCATTAGACACTTTCTCACCGTTGCTTTGATTTCCGAATCCATAAGAATGCTTTAACGATTTTTGCTAAACAGCTTGCTCAGTAAGAAGCCCACTCCCGCCGCAATAGCTACCGCCTTCAATGGGTGCTTGCGAGTATAGTCAGTGAAATCGTTCATCATTCGTTCTTCCATATTTTTCAACTGTTCTCCTTTCTCGCCAAGCTTATCCATGGCCTGATGAGTTACATCGGTAACCTTATCGGCCGCTTTGTGCGCATACTCAGAAGCTTTATCTACTGTTTCAGATGCTTTATCTACAATTGTTTTGTCTACATTTTCCATGGTAGTTACCTTTCTCTTTCTATTTGAAGCGCGTATCATGCTCGCTCCTGAATTAATGATTGGCTCTTTCACTGTTAAGTGCTCATCTTCTATACACTGATATCGTTCTCTGGGCGGCTGCGTGCGGCAGTTTTCCCATTAGACACTTTCTCACCGTTGCTTTGATTTCCGAATCCATAAGAATGCTTTAACGATTTTTGCTAAACAGCTTGCTCAGTAAGAAGCCCACTCCCGCCGCAATAGCTACCGCCTTCAATGGGTGCTTGCGAGTATAGTCAGTGAAATCGTTCATCATTCGTTCTTCCATATTTTTCAACTGTTCTCCTTTCTCGCCAAGCTTATCCATGGCCTGATGGGTTACATCGGTAACCTTATCGGTTGCTTTATGCGCATACTCAGATGCTTTGTCTACAGTTCTCATCAACTGCTCTCCTTTCTCGCCAAGCTTATCCATGGTCTGATGAGTTACATCGGTAATCTTATCGGCCGCTTTATGCGCATACTCAGATGTTTTGTCTATAGTTCCCATAGTAGTTACCTCTCTGTTTTTGAAGTGCCTGTTACGCCTAGGCCTGAATCAGTAAAATTAGCTCTTGCACCATTAACTCTGAGCAATCATGAATTGAATTTGCTCAATAAAATTGATTGACTTAAATGATTAACGGTGCAAGCTCCATGAGCTCAGCATGCTAACAAGATACTAAATAATCTGCTCAGTAGTTCATTCCGTGCTTATCCGGTTGTTTTCCAAAACTTCTAGAGATAGTATTAATATTAAATGGAAACATACTACATATAGTAGTTTTGGGTGCTAACCGGATAAACACGGTTCATTCTTACTGCCATATCTGCCGATGCGGTTAAAAATATCACAAATAGGCTAAGCGAACCACGAACCACGCAGATCATCTACTTACCGTTTAATCCCATAGTAAGAATGAATTTCATTCACCCAAGACTCGTCTGCCATGTCTGGCCAGCGATCCTTATCGAATCCTGGCGCATCTTCAAGGCGATCTTTATTAACATTTAACACAAAACGCTTATTCTCCGTATCGAGCTTCAATGCTTTCCAAGGTACCGCAAAAAGCTTTTCTCCTAGTCCGAGAACACCGCCAAAGGATAACACCGCATAACTTACAGTACCATTGGTCGTATCCAGCATAATTTCTTTAATGTCACCCAAGTCTTCACCCGCTTGATTGTAGACATCATTTCCAATCAATGTGTCGGCACCCATCAACTTAGGTCCAGGTCCATCTGTTCTGTTTTTGTACATACCATAGGTATCGCGATCTTCATAACTCATGTTCATCTCCTATCAAAACGACTTTACAAAATGTTCTTGTGATCCTCTTGCGCTCGCTAAAACCTAACAATTTAAACGTGCACAACCATCTCTACGCGCTGTAAGCATGACTTTACACATGGAACTGAACACGGTCTGTGCGCTAACACACTTAAACGACAACTCTCTCCACTTGGGGTCGTCGTAAAACCCCCATTAACCTGCAGTTCACTATCAAATCATGGCATTGTTTTCCAGATTGATCGGCACCAGAGGCATTTGGTGCTGATCATAGTCAAAAGCTGAATATTAGTCGAAACGCGGGCATCCCGCCTAGGTGACGGATGTAAGGTGCGCACAAGGGCTGCTACTAAAGCCCGGCCCAAAATGTACGCCATGGCATGCAGGGCAAACTCGACTTTGACA
The DNA here is from genome assembly GCF_900107335.1 of Nitrosomonas sp. Nm58. Taxonomy (NCBI): domain Bacteria; kingdom Pseudomonadati; phylum Pseudomonadota; class Betaproteobacteria; order Nitrosomonadales; family Nitrosomonadaceae; genus Nitrosomonas; species Nitrosomonas sp. Nm58. The sequence continues at coordinate 6,255 of NZ_FNPQ01000076.1, forward strand.
CCCTGCAGGCCTTTCCTGGGGAATCGGTGTAAACCTTACCGACTCCGTAACTGGCTGAAGACGGGTTCTACCATGGCTTGACGCTTCCGGTAGCGCTGCCGCTTTTCAGTATTGCCTTGATTCCAGCTTTGCAGTAACGTCGCGACCATGTATATCCGACACGCAGCCACGCGCGCAGAGTCAGCGCTTGCCGCCATCTATCAAGCGCTGAATATCGATCCGTTACCAGGAGGGGCGAAAAAGACCGTGGTGTGACTATCATTGCCTTTGCCAGACGCACTTGTAGTGCCTTCCGGTGTTTTTTAAAGGACGGTGTTAAAGATAAAGGAATAGACGCCCACTATCCAAAACGGCATCAAAGTGCCAAAGTGGTGGTGCAATGACCACTAAGAAGCTGTCTGGTAAAACATTAGACGCATTTTGCAAGTGTTATTTTCATCATGGCGATTCGAATCATATTTTCGGCAGTGCCGGGCAGGATCTC
>NZ_FNPQ01000023.1:0-46946 GCF_900107335.1 Nitrosomonas sp. Nm58
TTCGCCGTCGCGGTATTCCACTTTACCGCACATCTCGCCGCATCGTGTTTCTTTCAAACGCATTGCGGCCGAAGGCCGATTACTACGCTCATTTCATATTGGAAGAGACCCTCATTCCTCGTCCGATAAATCACTTTGGTACAATGGAATCATAAAACAGTTGAGAGCATTGTCGGAACCACAACCACATGACAAATCATTGAATTATTTCAAAACAGCCTTTTACTCTTAACGTTTTAATCTGACGATAAAAGATGCGCCGCTGTTTCTGTTTGGATCAACAGATAAAGCCCCCTCATATGCCTGGGCAATATCACGAACAACGGCCAGACCAATGCCATGACCCGGCATCGATTGATCGGCTCTCACCCCCCGTTCGATGATCCTGCCTATTTCCTCATGCTTAATCCCGGGGCCGTCGTCTGCTACTTTAAGCACGACATCGTCATGTTCGTATTGAGCGCAAATGGCAACCGCCTGCCGGCACCATTTGAAAGCATTATCAATCAGGTTCCCGAGTAACTCCATCAGGTCCCCTTCATCCATTCTCAAGCAAAGCTCAGGCGCAATTTCAATGGCAATCTGTGGATCTTTCTCGTAGTGGGCGCGATTGACTGTATTCACAATTTTTTCAACGACGGGGCGTAACGCAATCAGCCGCGTGCCAGGCGAGCTGCCAGCAGTGGCGGCTCGGCGCAACTGATATTGAATGATGTTATCCATCCGGTCAATCTGCTCATCGAGCACGGTTTTGATTGTTGGTGAAAGATTTTCTGTTCTGATTGCACCTCGCAGGATAGCCAAGGGGGTTTTAAGGCTGTGCGCCAGATCGGCCAGTGCATTGCGGTAACGTTGCTGATGCTCCCGTTCGTGATGGATCAGCGAATTGATATTGTCGGTAAGGCGTTTTAACTCGACTGGATAGACCCCCTGCACGCTTTCTTGCAAGCCGGCTTCGACCGCATTCAGTTCAGTTGAAACCTGCCGCACCGGCCGCAGCCCCCAGCCCAATACCAGCATCTGCATAATCAGTAATAATAATCCCATCACACTCAGCCAGCCCCATAAGTCTCTGCGATAGCTGTCTATTTGCGCTTCTAGCGAGGTGCTATCCATGATCACATGAAACGTAAACGGATAGTCACCTCCATCTGTTTCCCAGGCCACAGCAAAACTATAGATAAAATGAGGTTCATCATTAAGCAGGATCTGCTCGAACTTTCTCTCTCCCTCTAATAGAATAGCGCGTGATGGTAGCGGGATGCTCAAGGTAGAAAACGATTTCCAGACGGGTGTGTTTGTTCGATCTGTAACGAATGCATAAACACCCGAATTGAGTTGCTTGAATTCAGTCAGGGCGGGGAGTTCTTCAGGCATGGATAAATTGCCATCGTCATCGACTTCAACCTCTCCCATCAGTAAAAAAAGCTTGCCGAGCATGCGATCTTGCAGCGCCGTCTGAGCGCTATCGTAAAAGGCGCGATCCAAAGTCAGGGCAGTTCCAACAATAAAGATCAGCAGCACGAATGATGCGCTGAGCAGGATACGCTGATTGAGTGATTTCATGATGAGGGAGCTTTAATGACAAAGCGATAGCCACGTCCCCGTAGCGTTTCTATTGGATTGAGTTTCCCGTCAGGGTCAAGTTTGCGGCGCAGACGTCCAATCATGACCTCCAAGACGTTACTCTCATGATTATTGTCGTGAGGATAAAGATAATCGGTAAGTGTCTGTTTGGAAATTACCTCACCTTGATGACGCAATAATTGCTCTAACAAGCGATATTCAAATGCTGTCAGATCGACGATATCATCGTTTAACTTGACCGTTTGTCCGGCCATATCCAGCATGATGGGTCCAGATTTCAATACCGTACTTGGAACAGCGGTTGCACGGCGCAAGAGCGCCTTAAGTCTGGCTTGTAATTCTTCCATCTGGAATGGCTTGGCGAGATAATCATCCGCACCGGTTTCCAAGCCTTTAACCTTGTCTTGCCAGCTATTACGCGCTGTGAGAATGAGTATGGGTAGTAAACTTCCTCGCTTTCGTAAAGCAGCGATCACTTCCAGGCCAGACAAACCAGGCAAACCAATATCAACGATCACCGCATCCAATGGATATTCACTGGCAATATACAAACCTTCCTCACCATTATCACAAGCATCGACCATGTATCCATCTATTTCCAGTTGCTGACGAATTTGCTTTTGCAGCTTGATTTCATCTTCAATAATCAAGATACGCATAGTGTCATTGAGTCATTTTGATAAATAAATTTTGCACCAAACGTCATGCGGTAGAAATTTACAAGGCTGACATTACCTGCTTCATTTAATGAGTAGCAATCACTGCACCACTATTCGCGTCTATTGTCACAATACGCACAGTCCCCTTACTACTTAGTATCTTGACACGATAACTGTTGGCCGTATGCTGGACAGATAGAAGGCGTCCTGGAATGTGTTGGCGGGCGATTGTGACTGCTTGTTGCTGGGAAATTTCTGCGTGTTGATTGCTCGTTTGGGAATGAAGGAATGTTTCCTGTGCGGCAGTGACTTCAGAAATGAAACCCGCGATAAAAACAGTAATCAGCAAGCAATGTCGATATGTCATCATTCTCTAAAAGCTATAAGCCGCCCAATGGCAGAACGAGGATCGTTCTGCCATTGGGTATGATTCTTAATAGCCTAACATAAAACGGGCATCTCCCGTGCTAATGCCCAGGAAAAAGTTACCTGGCGCTGCACCATAATAGCCGCTGCCATAAGCCGGCGGATAATAAGGTTGGTTGTAATAGATATTTCGCGTGTTGTAATGATTATGCTGTACATGACGATGTTTGTGATGCTGCGGTCTGCCGTATCCATAGCCACCATACCCCGGCCCAGGGCTGTAATAATGATGGTCATGGTGATCGTGATGGTCATGATGATGGTGGTGGTGATGGCCTCTTCCAGCTTCAACTACCATAGGAACCGCTAGCGCGACGCTCAACAACATTCCTGTTAATAATTTTACTGACGTGATCATTTCAGTTCTCGTTTTCATGGTACCCCTCCTTGGTTGTTTTTTTTGATCAGAATTTCTTCCATTGGCGACTACTTTATACTGAAGAAAATAAACACAAGCTGAATAAGCCGAAAAGAATAAAAAAATAGGACTGCATACATTCTGCAGAAAGATGAAGCGATTCCCACTTGCTCTTTGGTGCTCATGCTTGTAATCTCTTAATCAATAGGCGTGAAATTGTCATCTGAACAGGATGAAAAACAAGCGGGAATTGGCTGCATTGGCAGCGTTATCCAATAATCAGATCAAGCGGGAGGAAAATTGAGTAACCATCGCTTTATTGTGCGCAAAGCTGCAGTACTGGGAGCAGGAGTCATGGGCGCGCAGATTGCTGCACATTTGGTAAATGCTAATATCGAAACACTGTTGTTTGAACTCCCCGCTGAATCGGGTGATCCGAGTACGCCCGCCACGAAAGCAATCGAGAAACTAAAAAAACTTGAGCCCGCTCCGCTCTCTGTAACTTCCAAAGCCGCTTGCATTCAACCCGCCAATTATGACCAGCATCTCGGCATGCTCACGGACTGTGATCTTGTCATCGAGGCGATTGCCGAACGCATGGACTGGAAAACCGATCTGTATACTAAAGTTGCACCGCATCTTGGCCAGCATACCATTTTTGCCAGCAACACCTCCGGGCTATCGATCAATCAATTGGCGCAAGCATTCCCTGAGGAATTACGTCATCACTTTTGTGGCATCCATTTTTTCAATCCGCCGCGTTATATGCATTTGGTCGAGATGATTCCTTGCAAGGAGAGCGATGCCAGAATACTCGATGATCTGGAAGCATTTTTGGTCACTTATCTCGGCAAGGGCGTCATTCGCACGAAAGATACGCCCAACTTTATCGCTAATCGGGTAGGTATATTTTCCATGCTGGCGACCATCCATCATGCAAGAGCATTTGGTTTAGGCTTTGATCTGGTTGATAAGCTGACTGGCTCACTCATTGGCCGCCCTAAGAGCGCTACTTTTCGGACTGCGGATGTGGTAGGCCTGGATATTCTAGCGCACGTCATCAATACCATGCAGAGCACACTGACCAATGATCCATGGCATGCTTATTACACGCCCCCCGCCTGGCTCCAAGCCTTGATCGATCAAGGCGCACTCGGACAGAAAGCTGGAAAAGGAATCTACCAAAAAGTGGGCCGAGAAATTCATGTGCTCGATCTCACTACGAATGCCTATCGGCTTTCTGTAGATACCTTGGATGACGATGTTACATCGCTACTCAAGCTGAAAAATCCAGTTGAAAAGTTCTCAGCCCTGCGCGCCAGCGCGCATCCACAAGCACAATTTTTGTGGGCGATCCACCGCGATCTGTTTCATTACTGCGCGGTCCATTTAACTGCGATTGCAGAGAATGCACGTGATCTCGATCTCGCTATCCGCTGGGGGTTTGGCTGGAATCAGGGACCCTTTGAAATCTGGCAAACCGTCGGATGGAATCAGGTCACTGGCTGGATCAATGAAGATATTGCTGCTGGCAAAAGCATGAGTAACATCCCCTTACCTGCCTGGGTACAGGAAGCAGGACAAAATGGCGTGCAAGGTGTGCATACAGCCCAAGGCTCCTACGCACCGGTAGCGCATGCAATGCAACCCCGATCAACATTGCCGGTGTATCGCAAACAATCGTTTCCTGATCGTTTGTTTGGCGAAGAGACCGTTTACGGTGAAAGTATCCTCGAAACCGATGCAGTACGGATGTGGCACACTGGCGATGAGATTGCCATTGTCAGCTTCAAAAGTAAGATGCACACGATCGATATCGAAGTACTCAATGGGCTGCAACGGGCAATCGAGGAAGCAGAGCATCACTGGCGTGCCCTCGTCATTTGGCAAACCGAGCCTCCTTTCTCGGCAGGCGCCAATCTGCAAAAAGCCACAGAGAAACCTAAGACAGAGAAGCCCAAAAGTGAAGAGCCGCCTTCTGCTTTCGATCAGTTCATGAAGAAAATCAAGAGAACGGCACAATCAACTATTTTACAAGCCGCGCGCAGCCTGGATCTGGCGGATGCCCTGATGGCCAGCAAACTCGCAGAAGTAGAAACGCTGATCACACGCTTCCAGCAGCTATCGCAACATCTCCGATACTCCATGATTCCAACCGTCGCTGCAGTAGATGGGCTCGCTCTGGGAGGAGGCTGTGAATTTGCAATGCATTGCGATCGCGCTGTGGCTACCCTGGAAAGTTATATCGGCCTGGTTGAGGCAGGAGTGGGATTATTACCCGCTGGCGGTGGCTGTAAGGAGCTGGCGTTAAGAGCAGGACGGAATGCGATTGATGGCGATCCTTTTCCGCAATTGAAGCATTATTTCCAGACCGTCGCGATGGCGCAACTCGCTAAAAGTGCTGAGCAAGCAAAAGAACTGGGCTATTTACGCCCGGCTGATCCGATCATCATGAACCGTTTTGAGCTTCTCCATGCAGCAAAGATGCAAGCACTTGCCTTGGCAGAATCAGGTTATCGCCCCCCTTTGATGCCACGCGGAATTCCAGTAGCTGGATCAACAGGGATTGCAACGATCAAAGGAACGCTTGTCAATATGCTGGAGGGACACTTTATTTCCGAGCATGATTATCTGATTGGCAGCAAAATTGCTCACGTCATGTGTGGAGGCGATTTGACGCCAGGCAGCCTGGTCGATGAAGAATGGTTTCTAAGGTTGGAAAGAACTGCGTTTATTGAATTGCTGGCAACAGAGAAAACACAGGCACGCATCGCGCATACCCTGAAAACAGGTAAACCACTCAGAAACTAGTCATACTGACCCTATACGATATTTAAAGATTGATGGAGAAACCCATGGCCAAGCAAACTCAAGAAGCTTACATAGTTGCTGCCTTACGCACACCTGTCGGTAAGGCCCCGCGCGGAATGTTTAAAAATGTTCGCCCCGATGATATGCTTGTTCACGTTCTGCAAGCAGTCATGAAACAATGCGAGGGACTTGATCCCGCAGCGATTGATGATGTGATCGCCGGTTGCGCCATGCCGGAGGCAGAACAAGGAATCAATGTAGCACGCGTGGCATTGTTACTGGCTGGATTGCCCAATAGCGTGTCAGGTATGACCATCAACCGGTTCTGCGCATCTGGGTTGCAGGCAGTTGCATTGGCTGCGGACCGTATCCGCCTGGGTGAAGCGGACGTGATCATTGCCGCCGGCACCGAAAGCATGAGCATGATACCGATGATGGGTAACAAGGTCGCTATGAACCCAGTTATGTTCACACATGATGAAAATGTGGCCATCGCCTATGGAATGGGGATGACTGCCGAAAAAGTGGCTCAGCAATGGAAGATCAATCGTGAACAGCAGGATGAGTTTGCGATGACGAGCCACATACGGGCTCTGAAAGCCATCGAAACAGGTGAATTCAAGCAGGAAATTGCTCCCTACCCTATTGAAGAAAAAAGACCGGATTTAACTTCACACGAAGTCATGACTGTGAAATCTGTGAAGGACACGGATGAAGGACCCCGCGCCGATACCAGCCTGGAAGTACTTGCAAAATTAAGATCGGTCTTTGCAGCAGATGGCTCGGTCACAGCAGGAAACAGCTCACAAATGTCGGATGGTGCAGGCGCGGTAGTAGTCATGAGCGCAGCCGCACTGCAGCGCTTCAATCTCACGCCAATCGGACGGTTTATCGGATATACGGTTGCTGGCGTCCCGCCAGAGATAATGGGCATTGGTCCAATCAAGGCGATTCCCAAGGCACTGAAGCAGGTTGGTTTGAAACTGGATGATCTTGACTGGATTGAGCTGAATGAAGCATTTGCTGCGCAGAGTCTCGCTGTTATCAATGAATTAGGCCTGGATCGCGCTAAAGTGAATCCACTGGGAGGGGCAATCGCACTCGGCCATCCACTTGGCGCAACCGGCGCAATTCGCGTAGCGACATTGCTGCACGGATTACGTCGGCACCATCAGAAATATGGCATGGTCACAATGTGCGTGGGCAGCGGAATGGGAGCAGCCGGCGTATTTGAAGCATTATAGACTGGGCTGTTATTTTTCTTTAAGTAGAAAACCGAAGAAATTGAATTTCTCTCTAACAAGACTTGTTCAGTTTTTGTAATTTTACTTCTTTTTGTATAAATTCGACTCGATGAAGGCACCCTCCTACAGCTTCCGCGACGCGTCGAAATTCAATCGTAGGAATGTCCTGGGGAATGATAAATACTTGACTAACCCCTGATCTGAAATAAACCAGAACTCTCATGATGTTCCTCCCGGTAGCTCGTTTTTGTTCAATCCAATTTCTTTTCCTGTTCTGGCAAAGAATGGGGGGATAGTCACTCACCTCGAACGAGCTCGATACCCTCTCTGCCGACCAACTTTACATGTTCATAATATGCCTCATCAATGGTGGCAATTTTTTTGTCTTATAAAAAACAGTGAGATTCGATGAGGTAGCTCAAACAGCTAACTACCTGATTCCATCAAGATAAATTGCCAAATACCAGCGATAGGCTATATTAAAACAGGAAGTGATTAAATACGTGCAAGCACGTAAAGATTCATTCTTATATTACATGCTTTATAATACTTAATTCATGGTAACATGAATTAAGTCAAATACCGTCTTGAATGCAGGTGCTGAAGGATTGAAGCTTGCATGAGATGGTTATTCTGATTTAACCCGAATATTTCATAAATTCACGTGATGATCACGCAGGATTTTGATTAATAGGGAAGTTTTGAGAAAGAGGGGTGTAGTGACTCATACACCCGACTGAGCAAAATCTTTCTTATTAATCAAAAGACAAGTGAGGGCACGTGTCAATTTATGAAATATTCGGGTTAATAACGCCATCAATCAAATAAATGTACCAGCTTACGCATGACTGCCCTCTATGGCTTTGGAGGCCAAGTCTCTGGTATTTAATCTATCAGCAACAAAAAACTCCCAATTTTAGGGTAACGATATAAATTTAAGTTTCTAATAATCCACATTTTTACCCCTACTTTATGGCTCAATATGTTTTGATCATGAATCGTGTAAGCAAGGTTATTCCACCTAAGCGCGCGATTCTTAAAGATATTTCACTCAGTTTCTTTCCCGGTGCAAAAATAGGGCTGCTTGGTCTGAATGGCTCAGGCAAATCCACGTTATTAAAAATCATGGCCGGTGTAGACAAGGATTTTGAAGGTGAAGTCACGCCAATGCCCAATCTTAAGATTGGGCATTTGCCTCAGGAACCCCAACTTAACCCGGAACAGACTGTACGCGAATCCGTGCAGGAAGGATTGGGTGATATATTCAGTGCCCAGCAAAAGCTGGAAGAAATCTACGCGGCTTACGCTGAGCCAGATGCGGATTTTGATGCGCTTGCCACAGAACAGACCCGCCTTGAAGCCATCATTGCAACCAGCGGTGGCGATACTGCCCAACAAATGGAAGTAGCCGCTAATGCTTTGCGTCTTCCTGAATGGGAGACTATCATTAAGAATCTTTCAGGCGGTGAAAAGCGTCGTGTCGCGCTGTGCAGGCTGCTGTTGTCGAAACCGGACATGTTATTGCTCGATGAACCCACCAACCATCTAGATGCCGAGTCCGTAGAGTGGCTGGAGCAATTCCTGGTACGTTTTCCTGGGACGGTGGTGGCTGTCACGCATGATCGCTACTTCCTCGATAATGCCGCCGAATGGATTTTAGAACTTGACCGTGGTCACGGCATTCCCTGGAAAGGGAATTATTCAAGCTGGCTGGATCAGAAGCAAGTTCGTCTGAAACAGGAAGAATCCTCCGAGTCTGCCCGGCAGAAAGCACTTAAAAAGGAACTGGAGTGGGTACGACAAAACCCCAAGGGGCGGCAAGCTAAATCCAAAGCTCGGATTGCTCGTTTTGAAGAGCTCAATTCGCAGGAATATCAGAAACGTAACGAAACACAGGAAATCTATATCCCAGTGGCCGATAGGCTGGGTAACGAGGTCTTTGAATTTACCAATGTTTCCAAAGCCTTTGGCGATCGATTACTGATTGACAATTTGAGCTTCAAAATACCGCCCGGTGCTATTGTCGGTATCATCGGGCCCAATGGCGCAGGTAAATCAACGTTGTTTCGCATGATCATGGGTCGAGAACAACCTGATACAGGTGAAATCAAAATTGGGGAAACGGTTAAAATCGCCTATGTCGACCAAGCGCGCGATATCCTTGATAGTGACAAAACCGTTTTCGAAGCAGTATCCGATGGGAACGATATCCTCACCGTTGGAAAATATGAAACGCCATCACGTGCTTACATTGGCCGTTTTAACTTTAAGGGCCCAGACCAGCAGAAAATGGTGGGACAGCTTTCCGGAGGGGAGCGTGGGCGTTTGCACTTAGCTAAAACGCTGATTTCCGGCGGTAACGTCCTGCTGCTCGACGAACCCTCCAATGACCTCGATGTAGAAACGCTGCGAGCATTGGAAGATGCGCTGCTGGAATTTGCAGGTTGCGTGCTGGTTATCTCGCACGATCGCTGGTTTCTGGATAGGATTGCAACGCATATCCTGGCGTTTGAAGGCAATTCACAAGTTACTTTCTATGCCGGTAATTATCAGGAATATGAGGCCGACAAACGCCAGCGTTTGGGTGAAGAAGGCGCCAAGCCAAAACGGATCCGCTATAAACCAATCGCACGTTAATTAGCAGGTTACGGCGATCAAAAATATGTCCAGTGCACTCAAAATCTGGACATTGCTCACCGGAACCGTACGCTATGAAAAAATCATTTCAACGCGTAACCGTGGCCATGGACAGTGGATTGAAGCACCCATACTGGCTTATCTGATTGAAACACCCAATGGTCGCATCCTGTATGACGTGGGGTGCGACTACCGCAAACTGGCGGATCCCACCTTGCGCACACGTTATTTTGATTTCATGCATCCTACTATCGAAGCACCCAGGATGCAGGCAGACCAGCGTATTCCACACTACCTTGAACGATTAGGGTTAACGCCTTCCGACATTGATTTAGTATTTATTGGCCATCTGCATTTCGATCACGCAGGCGGTCTGTATGATTTACCCGGGTGTGAAGTTCATGTGCACCAGGATGAGCTGGCAACAGCCCGGAGTGGATTGGATGGCGGGGTATTTGCCGATGAACTGGCCAACTCGAACCAATGGCGCTTGCAGGCCGGTGAATATGAGCTGGCTCCCGGTATCCAGGCCATCACCACTCCCGGACATACCGCAGGGCATATGTCACTGTTCATTCGCTTGCCCAAAGGCCGCCCCGTCATTCTCTGCGGCGATGCAGCCGATCTTAATGAGAACTTATCTGATGAGATTGCACCTGGCTGCTGTTGGCAGGATAACGTGGAGCAAGCGCTCTCCAGTATTCGCAAGCTGAAATCACTTGCTCTCGCCGAGAATGCGCAGCTATGGCCCAATCACGATATGACTTTCTTCAGAACCTTGCCTGAATTTCCGTTATGGCGCGATTGATACGGAATTAGCCCGAATATTTCATAAATTCGCGTGATGATCACGCAGGATTTTGATTAGTAGGGAAGTTTTGAGAAAGAGTGGTGTAGTGACTCATACACCCGACTGAGCAAAATCTTTCTTATTAATCAAAAGGCAAGTGAGGGCACGCGCCAATTTATGAAATATTCGGGTTAGTGCACTATCATCATACTTTTATCCGCTACCCGTTTTTACCACCTCAACTAGCGACGACTTGATCCCATCATTACGGAGCATCTTGTCAGCCGCACTGGAAATCCCTGCCCAGCAGTTTATGATGATATAACCTACTATCCTATCGGCATAAATCTGTTTGATAAAGCGTCGGATAAAAATCCTAGTCTTTATCCAGCATATGACAAGGTGGATGAGCGCTTTCTGTTGTACGGGTTAACTTTTTAGTCTTACCGAGCATGGGAACGCCGATATACGCGCGCAGAGCCAAGGTATTTGCATCTGTCAAACGTAAGTTGGCGCTGTAATACTTTTTCTCATCAGCTTTGTAAAGCGTCCCTCCTACCCATTCGGTGGGATCACCTTTTTTGGATCGCATATTCCATAGCACTTTTGTTCCGCATAAAGCTGGATTTTCTGCATCTTCTTCAGGACTGAGCCAGGCAATATGACCGCACAAACCCTCGTCTCCACAGTGCTCGATCTGCACAGCAACATCCTGTTTTTTAGTTAACCACAAGCCCGTCACCTCATCATTACTCTCAGCATGAGCTGCTGCTGGGAATATCAGGATGGCGAGTAATGAAGTAATAATTGAATATGTCATGATTCACTGTCTATAAAATTTATTTTTACAATGCTCAATATATCAAAAAATACAAAGCAGAGATCATGGACTTTTAGCCAATCGTCCAGTAACAGTTTTTTCCAATCCTTTCAGGAAGGCTTACCCTTGATAAACGGTGAGATTTTTTACTGTTCAGGTAGAAGCTTTCTTACTAGAATGAAGTCTCTTATGCCTTATCCCAGTCACAGTTAATTTACATTATTCAAGAGGAAGCCGCTATGTACCCCTCCCCTCCCGCAAGTCCTGATCCTTTTTTGCGTCGGCTGATGATGTTCACAGGGGCCGTTGCGGCTTTGATACTGCTATGGTGGTCATTGCCTCTCATTGAATCACTTTTCACGCCTCACGAGGGTGGCGTACGTACGGTGACGGCGCGTGGTGACTTGGCTGCAGATGAGCGCACGACCATCGAGCTTTTCGAGAAATCCCGCGACTCGGTGGTATTTATCTCAACGGCCACGCTAGTCCGTGATATTTGGACGCGCAACGTATTTTCCGTTCCCAGAGGCACAGGCTCAGGCTTTGTTTGGGATGATGCAGGCCACGTCGTGACTAATTTCCATGTGATTGAGGATGCCAGTGAAGCAATGGTCAAACTGGCTGATGGGCGTGACTACAAAGCCGCTCTGGTGGGCGTAAGTCCGGCACATGATATAGCAGTATTGAAAATTGGCGTTGGCTTCAAGCGCCCACCCCCTGTTCCAATAGGCATCAGTCATGACCTGAAAGTTGGGCAGAAAGTCTTCGCCATCGGCAACCCCTTTGGACTCGACTGGACGTTGACCACCGGCATCGTCTCTGCGCTGGATCGTGCGCTCACTAGCGAAAGTGGCAGATCTACCATCGAGCATTTGATTCAGACCGATGCAGCAATCAACCCTGGTAATTCTGGTGGCCCCCTGCTGGATTCAGCAGGGCGCCTGATTGGCATCAACACCGCCATCTACAGTCCAAGCGGCACATCCGCGGGTATCGGCTTCGCTGTGCCGGTCGATACTGTCATGCGCGTAGTACCGCAACTCATCGACAAAGGTCGATACATCCGCCCCTCGCTGGGTATTGAAGTTGATGAGCGGCTCAATGAGCGAATCACGGCTATGCTTGGCATCGAAGGTGTGGTCGTGCTACGGATATCCCCTGGTTCAGCAGCCGATAGAGCGGGTTTAAAAGCAGCCATCTTGACCCGTGACGGCCGCATTATTCCGAATGATGTGATCGTGGCTGTTCAGGGTAAAAGCATCAATTCCGTCTCCAAGCTATTTGCGCGTATCGATGACTTCAAGGTTGGCGATACAGTACGACTATCAGTCATGCGCGATGGGCAAACGCAGGAAATCGAAGTGGTTCTGCAGCCTGGTGTATGAATTTTGCATTAACCAGCAGACGATTTGCTGAAACAAATTGCAATCCAGGTTAAAGTTTTTGCCTATCGTAAAAAACCTTCTGTTTTTTTGGGTGATGTTAATGCCAAATACCGCCAAGATACCAGCGTGACGATGAATGCGCCGGCGAGCAGACAGCATGGGAGATAAACTAGGCCAGCTACTGAATATTGGAGGTAGCACGAAGTAATCGTAAACGCCGGATGCGTTCCTCAGTGGCAGGGTGTGTTCTGAGCCAAGAAGATTGAGGATTGCTCCAGCCAGGAAACAGCCACGCTTGCCAAGAACGGCTCACTCGCTCGATCTTGGCAAGCGCCAATGCCAGCGCTTCAGGATCACCAGTGAGTTGGCTAGCCTTGAGATCAGCGTCAAATTCCCGCACGCGCGAAAGCCCCAGTTGTAGCAGCAAAGCCAAATGAGGTGAGAAAAATAGCAGAAGGAGAACCATCCAGTTAATTGTCACATAGCCGAAAAATACGAAAGGTAGCATGAAGAACAACAGGATCTGGCCAGCCAATGCAAGTACACGTATGAGTCGGCTTATATAAGCTGCCAAACTCATGACAAAAAGGTCACCGTTCGCGACGTGCGCAGTCTCATGAGCCAGCACAGCAGCAAGCTCACGTATCGACAGGTAACGCAATAAACCGTCGGTAAGTGCAATGGCAGCATGTCGCCGGTGACCAACGGTGAATGCATTGACCAGGGGACTCGCCACATAGTACAACGTTGGCACACTGGTTAATTCGGCCCGTGCCGCGAGGAACGCTATGATGCGCCACAGCTCAGGCGCTTCATGCTGTGTAATAGGGCGAGCACGGTAGAGTATCAGGGTCAGTCGCGAGGCCACAGCGGGCCCTATCAGCAGGATGGTCACGCTGACCAGAATGATTAACCACAGGCCCTCTTCGCCGAATAATAACCAACCCGTGAGGATCAAAATACCCAGCAGCAAACAAATCAACAGCAGGGTTTGCAGACGGTTAATCCATGCATGATATGCACGAGTACTCAACATGAGCTATTCCCAAAGCAATCATGCATACCATTCATTCCTTTCATGAAATCGATCAACCATATGGATAATGTCGAGATAACCTTATCACTATTCATAAATTCGATGTCAGATTGTTTTGCAGTAATTTAGGCATTGTAAGAAAACTCACTTCAGAACAACTTTACAATACACCACATTTCAGTATTACAATTGAACAGCCATAAGCTCATAGGGCAGCGATGTGTCTGTTTGCAACTGATCGACAGGAGAGACCTCATGATGTCCATCTTAGAATCCGTCGCCGACCGCCAGGTGGCCTGGTCAGAAACAGCGAATGCCTTAAAGTCAGCTACTGATCGCGCACGTTATTCAACCTTTATCGCTTCATTCCTCGGTGCTCTGTTTGCCGCATTCGCAGTCCAGCAAATTAACCCCAACATTGCCATTTACCTTGCTGTACTCAGTGCGATCAGTCTGGCATTCGTCACGTTTATTACTGCAAGATGGCTGAACAAAGATGTCCTCGACCGCCACTTGCGTGCACGCATCGCGTCGGAAGCATTAAAAAGAGAGGCTTTTCTCTACGCTACCCAGGCTGGCCCATACCATGATCCTCAAACACGCGACAAAATTCTGCTGAATCAAAAATCCGAGATTGAAAATAGGGTAAATGATCTGCTTCTTTTTGAGCGGGCAGCCAAGGGCTTGGGAAGTTGTCCCAGGCAAGACCTGAGTCTAAATGAGTATATGGAGCAACGGATCGATAAGCAGATCAAGTATTACCGCGATCGATCGAAGCGATATGACACCTACTCCCAACGATTACACACTCTGGAATGGCTGCTTTCGCTCGTCGCCGCCATTATTGCCGCACTCGCCGCATCCCCTCTTCTCAATATTGATCTGGCAGCGATTACCGCTGTGCTAACCACGCTAGGTGGTGTTGTGGTATCACATCTGGAAGCAACCCGCTTTGGCAAGCTGATTCCGATCTACCGTGCCACAGCCAATCGGCTTGAGAACATCAAGTTAAAAATACAGATCGATAAAGCAACACCAACCGATTGGGTAAAAGAATGCGAAACAGTACTGGCCGCAGAAAACAGCGCCTGGATGGGTTTATGGATGGAATCTTAGGTTCTGAAAATATTGATGGGATTGAACAATCCACACTATTGCACACTATTGTTATGGGGAATAAATCATGACAGAGGCTACTCGGCCAACTTCTGAGAACGCTGTTTTTATCAGCTATGCCCGCGCGGACAACGAACAGCCACCCGATAAAAAAGCGGAGGGATGGGTCTCATTTTTCTGGAATGAGTTGCGATTTGAATTAACGGATCGCGGTGCCGCGGAAGCCAAACTGTGGCTTGATCGCTATGAGATTGAACCGCATGAAGCCTTCACCCCCAAGATTGAACAAGCTTTGAAACAAGCAAAGCTTTTGCTCCCGATTCTTTCAAAAAACTGGATACAGCGAGACTGGTGCCAGCGCGAATTGCAACTGTTCGTTGAGCTGCATGCAGATGGCAGTGAACGTTATATCCCTGTTTTCAAGCACCGGCTTGAAAGGAAATTATTACCGCCATTCATGCAAGGCAACAATGCACGCACAGGCTATCAATTCTTTGAAATCGATCTCACGGGTAAAACACGCGAATTTTATTGGCGCGGATTAAAAGACGAAACGGCCTACTATGATCTCGTCAAAACAATTGCAGAGGCCATTTCTGACAAGCTCGGCATCGTTCGGCCAGCCGCTATGGCTTCCTCTGTGACCGCAACGGGTCAGATTGTATTTATTGCGCTTGCGGCCAGTGATCTGCGCGATGCACGGCAGAGGCTGGTCAATGACCTGGAAAAAAATGGCATCAAAGTCGTGCCGGAAGTGGATACGCCGCTTGATACGGCCGAAGCATTTGAAAGCATGATCAGAGAAGGACTATCTCAAGCAACATTTGCTGTGCATCTACTTGGCGATAATCTTGGCATTACGCCAGAAGGCGCTACCGAGCCGATTGTTCCGCTCCAATTGCGGCTGGCGCGCGCAATGCCATACCAACGTATTCTGTGGGTGCCCCGCTGGCATCGTACGGAAACAGGTGATAAACGAAATCCTGTCGATGTCGTCACGGAACATTTTGGCGCGCTGCAGCAAAATGAAGAAATATTTGGTAAAGAAGTGACTGATTTATCGCAATTGTTGCGCGAGCGGCTCAAGCCAGCCTCACAGGCCGGGAAACATTCCCCGTGGACCAAATTTAACCAGCTACTGGTCGCGGCAGCGCATCCTGACGATGAAGAACTGGCAGCTGAACTGGCCAATGCCATCCAGGAATGCAAACTTAACGTTCAGTTGTTCGATCCTGAAACTTACGCTGAGCTCACACCGGAGACCGCCGCTGTTTTAATCCCTTGGGGTATGGCCAGTCAAGAAAATCTGCAAGCCCTTTTAACCAAATTATCACCGGCGCCCGCCAAAACAGTTTGTCTGCGGCTGCCTGGCGGAAATGATGCTGAAAAACGGCGATTTTTTCAGAAAGGGATTATCTGTCGAAAAATCGAAGCATTGCCAGATAATGCTCAGAAATGCCAGGATCTTCTGGCATCGCTGGAAATTCTACCCCCACACGGGAGCGAATCATGACAACCTCATCCACCCAGCCTCCTTTTGTCGGATTACGGCCGTTTGAAATGGCTGATCACCACTGGTTCCGTGGTCGTGACCAGGAAATTGCCACGCTACTGCGCAAAGTCGGCAGCAGCAACCGCTTCACGGCAGTGGTCGGCGCCTCAGGTTCGGGAAAATCATCACTGGTGCGCGCGGGTATTCTGCCCCGGCTCACGGATGAGGGTTGGCAAACGATCATCACCAAACCGGGCTCAGCACCGATTGCAAAACTTGCGTTAGCCCTTTCAGAAAAAGCGCGCGAGGAAGAAAGCGATCCGCTGGCCAACGCCCGCACTTACCGTTACGACATGACGCTGCGCCAATCCGCTTATGGTCTGAGCGAGATTACTGACAAATTAGCACCTGATGCCCCTAAGCTGCTGTTAGTCGTCGATCAGTTCGAGGAACTGTTCCGCTATGGCGAAGAGGCGCAGGGGCTGCAAAAAGCCGCGATGGCAGAAGAAAGCCGCGCATTTGTCGAACTCCTGCTGACCGCGGTGAAGCAGTCCAACCACCGCCGCCTGCATGTGGTCATTACCATGCGCTCGGATTTTTTTGGCAATTGCGCGGCCTATACTGGTCTGGCTGAAGCAGTCAGTATCTCGCAGTATCTGGTACCGCTGCCTGGCCGGGATCAACTGGAAGCGATCATTCGCGGGCCGATCGATGATGCGGACGGCCAGATCGATAACCTGCTGGTGCAACGGCTATTGCTGGATATCGAGGAAGAAACCGATCTGCTGCCTACCTTGCAACACACATTGCGGCGCTTATGGGAAGTTGCGCCGGGAAAACCCAAGCAGCTGCGGGATGAAGATTATCAAACGATAGGCGGCATCAAAGACTCCATCCATGTCAAAGCAGAGCAATTAACCGATTTACTGGCACAATCCCATCCCGATGATTTCACGACGCTGGAACGCTTGATGAAAGCCATCACGCAACTGGATGAACAGGATCGCGCCACGCGCCGTCCCCAACAATATGGCGCCTTGCTCGATCTGATCACGGAAAGATTGAATGGTGAACCTGATCGCGCCAAAGCTTCGCTCGATCGAGTATTGGCACAACTCAGCAGTGAGCAAGCGAGTTTCATCCAGCAAGGCAGTGGCGAAGATCCTGAAATCGATATCGGTCATGAAGCGCTGATTCGCAGCTGGCACAAACTATGCGGAAAAAAATGCGATTTCAAACAAGGTTGGCTGTTTGAAGAGCGTGATGATGGGCGGCAATGGTGGGATCTGGTACGGCGCGCAGAAAAAAACCGCTACCTTTCCTTACGCGATAGCTGGCAAATTCGCCGCTGGATCAGACAGAATAAAATTGGTCCTCACTGGTGTCAACGCTATGGTAACGCCTGGCAAACTATCGAGCAATTCCGCCATAAAAATTTCATCTTCAATAGCATAAAAGCCAGTGCCTTTCTACTCGTGGTTCTGATGCTTGCGGGCAAGGGCCTTTCTTTGCATCGAGAGAATCAAATGCAACAGGCTGAAATCCAACGCCAGCAAGCAGAAACCCTGCATCAGGCACGCGCTGGCGCTTTGGCAGCTGCGAGCTTATCACGCAGCTACGCCAATGATGGCAATGCTCGAGTCGGCGCGTTGATCGCGCTGAGCGTCACACCGGAAAGTCGGCGCACTGATGATCATCGCTACGTGCATGAAATTGATGTGGCATTAGCCAATGCGCTGACTCGTCCCATTGAGATCATGCGCCGCTATCATGATAATGCTGTTTACAGTATCGCTTTTTCCCCGGACGGCCGCCGCATCGTGTCGAGCAGCCGGGACAAGACCGTGCGCCTGTGGGATGCCGAGTCCGGTCAACCCATCGGCCAACCCCTGCAGGGACATCAGGATGCCGTTGTAAGTGTCGCTTTTTCCCCGGACGGCCGCCGCATCGTCTCAGGCAGCTGGGATCAGACCGTGCGCCTGTGGGATACTGAGTCCGGTCAACCCATCGGCCAACCCCTGCAGGGACATCAGGCTGCCGTTGTGAGTGTCGCTTTTTCCCCGGATGGCCGCCGCATCGTCTCAGGCAGCTCGGACCAGACCGTGCGCCTGTGGGATGCTGAGTCCGGTCAACCCATCGGCCAACCCCTGCAGGGACATCAGGCTGCCGTTGTAAGTGTCGCTTTTTCCCCGGACGGCCGCCGCATCGTCTCAGGCAGCTTGGACAAGACCGTGCGCCTGTGGGATGCTGAGTCCGGTCAACCCATCGGCCACCCCCTGCAGGGACATCAGGATGCCGTTATAAGTGTCGCTTTTTCCCCGGACGGCCGCCGCATCGTCTCAGGCAGCAGGGATCAAACCGTGCGCCTGTGGGATGCTGAGTCCGGTCAACCCATCGGCCAACCCCTGCAGGGACATCAGGATGCCGTTATGAGTGTCGCTTTTTCCCCGGACGGCCGCCGCATCGTGTCAGGCAGCAGGGACAGCACCGTGCGCCTGTGGGATGCCGAGTCCGGTCAACCCATCGGCCAACCCCTGCAGGGACATCAGGATGCCGTTATGAGTGTCGCTTTTTCCCCGGACGGCCGCCGCATCGTCTCAGGCAGCAGGGACAGCACCGCGCGCCTGTGGGATGCTGAGTCCGGTCAACCCATCGGCCAACCCCTGCAGGGACATCAGAATTTTGTTATGAGTGTCGCTTTTTCCCCGGACGGCCGCCGCATCGTCTCAGGCAGCTTGGACAGCACCGTGCGCCTGTGGGATGCCGAGTCCGGTCAACCCATCGGCCAACCCCTGCAGGGACATCAGAATTTGGTTATGAGTGTCGCTTTTTCCCCGGACGGCCGCCGCATCGTCTCAGGCAGCAGGGATCAAACCGTGCGCCTGTGGGATGCTGAGTCCGGTCAACCCATCGGCCAACCCCTGCAGGGACATCAGGATGCCGTTATAAGTGTCGCTTTTTCCCCGGACGGCCGCCGCATCGTCTCAGGCAGCTCGGACAAGACCGTGCGCCTGTGGGATGCTGAGTCCGGTCAACCCATCGGCCACCCCCTGCAGGGACATCAGGATGCCGTTATAAGTGTCGCTTTTTCCCCGGACGGCCGCCGCATCGTCTCAGGCAGCTCGGACAAGACCGTGCGCCTGTGGGATGCCAGTATTTTTATGCTGCCCCTCAGAGAATTGGCAGCGCGAGCCGAGAAGCTCTGCCCGTTGCGCAAATCTGAACGTCAGCAGCTAGGCCTTTTTGATCCTCTAAATCAAGCTTCAACCCAGGCGCTGACCCCCGCACAACGCTGGGCGTGCGGAGAAAAAGGATGACAGGACATTCATCCAATCAATTGAGCCCTTTTTTAACACCAGGAGAAACTATCATGCCAAAAATCTATTAGGGAACCAAGAATGAGCCTGCTTTTGAAGTGGGATAAAGTAATATATGCCGTTATACTTTTCACACGTTAAAATTCGGTTTTCATAGCCCCTCATCCTGCCTTCTCCCCACAGGAAGAGATCTTTCGTGCTGAATTTTGAAGTACGATGAGTATAGTAGACAACATATCACGGTTGGGGCGCTTTACGGAGCGAAGCGGCATCGGCAGGAACGAGCAAGTCAGGACACTGTATCCGATATTTGGTATCTGGCGATATCCACTCATGCCATTCCATCTGACTCATATTACGCGTCAGCTTGCTACAGAGCGCATTGCTCCATGCCGTGGTAGCCGGCCACAGGCGCACGGTCATGTCGGCGCTGCCGGAGGCGATACGCAAACCATCGGGACTGAACACCGCGCTCGAGACCGATCCCAGGTGCCCGGGCATGGGATTACCTATCGGCAGACCGCTGTTTACATCCCATAACCGCAGCATGCTATCGTGACTGCCTGAAATAATACGGTGGCTATCAGGGCTGAAAGCGACGCTATTGACGCGATCCTCATGACCCACTAACGGCTCACCAACAGATTGGCCGGTATGCGCATTCCACAGCCGCACCGTTTTATCTTTGCTGCCGGAAGCAATATACTGCCCATCCGGACTATAAGCGACGCTAACCACATCCCGTTCGTGCCCGCGCATGGGCGCGCCGACAGCTTGACCTGTCCTCACATCCCAGCGCTGCAAAGTCTGATCGTAACTCCCGGAAACAATGAAGGCGCTGTTCGGGCTAAAAGCCACGCTCCTGACCATTTTCTCATGCCCCCGCATCGGTGCGCCGATTTGCTGGCCGGTGTGGGCATCCCACAGACGTACGGTATTGTCCTTACCACCCGACGCAATCAGGCTGCCATCAGGACTAAAGGCGACAGTCTCCACGCCGTCTTCATGCCCATGCCACGGGTTACCAACCGGCTGGCCATTAGCGGCATCCCATAGCCGCAGCGTCTTGTCGCTTGCACCTGACACAATGCGGCTGCCATCGGGACTGAACACGGCGCCATTGAGCGTTCCTTCATGCCCTCGCATCGGTTCGCCGATCGGCTCGCCGGTATGGGCATCCCACAGGCGCAGCGTTTTGTCGTCACTGGCCGAGAGCATGCGACTGCCATCCGGACTGAACACGACGCTCGTCACCATATCTTCGTGCCCTTGCAGCGGCACATCGATGAATTGAATATTGCCGGCATCCCATAACCGCAGCGTGGCATCACGACTGACTGATGCAATCAGCCTGCCGTCACGTGAAAATGCAGTACTGATCACAGCGCCTTCATGTCCGCGCAGAGGTTGGCCGACGAGCTGCCCGGTCCGGCTATCCCATAGCCGTAGTGTTTTATCCTCGCTAGCTGAAACGATACGGGTGCCGTCCGGAGAAAAAGCAACGCTGGTAATGATTCCGTTATGTCCACGCCATGTTTCACCTAACGGCTGCCGGGTATGCATATCCCATAGCCGCAGCGTTTTATCCTCGCTCCCTGAAACAAGCCGGCTACCGTCAGGGGAAAAGGCGACGCTGCGGATGGCGCCATCATGCCCTTGCCAAGGCGCACCCATCGGTTCGCCGGTTGCCAGATTCCACAACTGGAGCATGCTCTCGCCCGTCGTGACCAACTGCCTGCCATCGGGTGAAAAAGCCATGCTATCGATAGGTTGATCGCTTGGCAAGCCATCACCGGCAGGCCGCCCCGTCTTGGTGTCCCATAAACGCAGCATCCTGTCAGCATTCCCCGTTGCCAACTGCTTACCATCAGGAGAAATAGCGATACTGGTGATCCCTTTTTCGGCAATGTGTATTGGCTCGCCAAGCGATTGCCCTGTTTGCGCTTCCCACCAATGCAACACCCCGTCATCGCTAACCGAAACCAGGCGCCTATCATCTGGACTAAAAGCAATGGCATTAATCTGAGTGCCTGCCGTCCAGATTTTTCGCGTATTGTATTTTTTATTCAATACCGTGATCAGCGCTCCATCGACCTTTTTATTACCGGGCGCAATTTGTTGCGCTGCCAGCAATTGCAGCATAGCGCGTTCATCGCCTCCGGGCCGGATGCCATGCGAGATATCCAGACTTTCGGCTACCAGCCGCAAACTGATGATCTCGCGCTGCGCCAGTTTTCTTTCTTTTTTTTCAGTATTGGCATTGTAAAAGCCATAGCCTGCCACCATTGCCAGAATGATAACGCCCCCTAGCGCAGCCTGCAGTTGCCGCGCCTGCTTACGTAACCGTGCTGCATCCGCTTGCGCCCTTTCTGTTGCTTTCAGCCGTTCCGCTGCCAGCGCTTCTGCCGTAGCCTGTTTTTCCAGCGCGGTCTCGAGCGCCATCCGGCGACGGCGCTCTTCTTCCTCCGCCCGGAGACGCTGCAGCTCCAGCTGTCGTAAACGCTCATCACGGGCTTTGCTGACGACACTGACCAGCCGATCGTGAATCAACTCGATGCGGTTGACGCCTAATTGCGGATCGATACGTAGCAACCGGTGCTTACTTGCCAGCAGCGAAAGCTGCACCTTTGTCAAGAATCCATCCTGTAATGCCTGATCGACAGGATAGCTGCTGCGATAACGATCACCCTGGATCAAATGGGTTTCGATAAACTCTGAAACAGATGCGGGCATCCCTGCCAGCGCTTCGTCATAAAAATCCTGAAGAATATCCTGGCCAGCCTGACGCAATAACTCAATATCAATCTTGCCATCGGGTGGGCGGCGCTGATTAAGTTGGTAGCAACAGAGACTCAGCAGCACAGGCTCGATCACCGGCAACGCACTCGCTGTGGCTGAATCGAGATTACCGACGAAATCGACCAGCGGTCCGGCGACCCCTGCTGCCAGCACGGCAACCCCCGCCGCCGTGATAGCCTCAATGGCCCGCTCGCGAGACATGGGCAGCAAACGCAAACGGTTACGCAACAAGGAAGGCACTTGCCTCTGCCAGCCTTCAATCTCGGGTAGAAAATCTTCGCGGAAGGACAGCACAACACGATAGCGTTGCGCCTGTAAATCCAATTCAGAGAGGACACGCCGGCTGGTTTCCCCGGCGGTGAATTCACTGGGAATGCGGTTCTCGATCAGATCAGCCAGCGCATTCAGCGTAAGCTGCACCTGATCAGGCGCCCGCTCGCCTTGAGAGAAAATTTCTTCGAATTGATCGAAAACCAGCACCGGTGTCAGCAGATAATTGTCTTGACTCCAGATTTCCAGCCCGCGTCGATGCAGATAGCCCCACAAGCTTTCGTTTTTTGCTGGCTCCGGAAATTCCGCACCCGCTGCTATAAGCGCTTCCTGCAGTTTCTGCACCGCCTGCTCGAGTGGAGACAGTAATGCCGATGGAGCAAAATCAAGCCGCAGGTGCACAGGAAAATAATGTTCAGCACGCAAGAGCGGATAAAGTCCTGCCTGTAACAATGATGTCTTGCCAAGCCCGGATTTACCATACAGCACAGTCAGGGGCGCCGGACGAATCATCCGCGCGAGCTCGGCAGCTTCCTCTTTACGGCCAAAAAAGAAATCGCTCGCGTTCTCATCGTAAGCCGCCAGCCCTGGCCATGGCGATTGCGCCGTCAGCGTAACTCCCGTTCTCGTATCGCTATGAGTGGGAATTGAATCAGGAATGCCTGTCGCTAGCGGTGTAGGAAGGTTATTCATCGCTTAAATATCGCGTTGTCGCTCGGACCGGATGAGTTTTTTTAATAACGCATTCGTCTGTTCATTGGGAACACCGCCCGGCGCATGGCCAAAATCCAGAGCATCCTTCCACTCGCGCGGTACACGCTGATATTGCTCGGGATCATAAGCTTGATCAACGATCATGGGAATGACGAATGTTCTGCCTTGAATCGATTTACTCCGGTCCAGGGCTTCGTTCCACTCACGCCGGAAAAACTTTTCATCCAGTTTATCAGCCGAACTGGAGATCAGCGGTACGAAATAGCGGCATGTGCGGATTCCCTTCAGAATACGTTCGCGGAAATCCTGCCCCGGCTCGATCGCTGATTTGTCGAACCAGATTTCATTGTCTGCCACACCCAACGATTTTAATGATTCCACCAGTTTAGCAGCTGCAGGAAAATCAGGCGTACGGCAATAGCTGATGAAAAACAGGGTATCGAGGGGAATCACCTCGGTTTGCGGGGATACGGACGCGTCTACCGCACCATGGCGTGCCAGCCAGCGTTGATGCAATTCGGCAATAAATGCTGCCGGCGAGATATCAGACAGCATTTCGGTTCCTTCGCTGTAGCTTTTCAAGAAATAAATCAGCTCCTCTTCAGGCTTCAACGCTTCGATCAACCACTCGCGTTTTCTTTGCGTATCCGAGAGCCGTCGCTGGTTGGTCAAACGCAGGAAGAATCGGCTCAGCCACTCAGGAAAATTGCAACCGATCAGCAGCAAGTTACGCTGCTGCAATTCGGCAAAAAATTTGACCGGTACATGACTGCCGCGCGCGATGATGTTATGCACGTATTCCAGAATGTCTTCATCGTGGATCGCGAACATGGGAGCAGGCCTGGATTTGCCAAACAAATAGAGCAGATACACTTCTCCCTGGCGCGACAGCCAGTCGGTGGGTAAATCCGTGCCTTCGCTCGTGGGCAAATAGGGAGAATGAACGATCTCATTGACTGCACACCGCGTCCTCAGACTGCGGGCAAGCAGCTCATCCGGCGTCAGGGTTACAAACAACCGGAAGTGCGTAATGGCGGCAATTTGCTTGACCGGCTCCGGTATAGCCGCTTCGCTTCTAGGGGTGAGTTGCTCGATCGCATCATGAATATCGCCATACAAATCCTGGATAGAATGATCGCGCTTGAGGCGCGTGACGGCTTCGTTCAATTCGTGAAAGGGCGGCAGCGGATTACTGCCAGCATCACTGTCATAAAATTGTAGAAGTCGACGCGCGACCTGTGCCTGAAAGGAATCATTGCGACCCTCAGCAATCAGAGTTTGCGGACCCAGCACAGGCACAACCAATCCGTCTTCTATCGACTTCAATAAACGGTCCCAGCTTCTTTCATTCATCGCGTGCTTACCGTTCTTCCATGTGACAATTCAGCTAGATTTTATGATGTCTGCAACCATGGTTAGAGTCTACCATACTGCCCAAAATACATTTCTCGACAACTGCGAGAAAATAATGAGCTACTTTGAATCAACCGCTCTAGCGTATCGCGTCTATCCCGAATATTTCACAAATTCGCGTGATGATCACGCAGGATTTTGATTAATAGGGAAGTTTTGAGAAGGATGGGTGTAGTGATTCATACACCCGACTGAGCAAAATCTTTCTTATTAATCAAAAGACAAGTGAGGGCACGTGCCAATTTATGAAATATTCGGGCTATTAGACATGTTCTCATAATTTGTGAAAAAACCGCCTGGAATCATTTTCACGAATTGATCCGCAAATCAATTTTTGCAGAGCCAATTTTACATATATGAAATAGTGATAAAGAAATGAATTAATATTATTTTTATATATATAGAATGACTGGTAAAGTGCCCAACCATTGAGTCAACACATTATTCCAGCGCAATGACAAACAGCACGACACCAGAAAACGGCCGGCCAGTTTCCCAGAACATCAAGCAGGAGATTCTGCGAGCCATTACCAGTATTCAATACGGCTCAGTCGAGATCGTGATTCATGACGGCCAGATCGTGCAGATCGAGTGCCGAGAAAAGATTCGCATCCATCACGCTGGCTCTATTCACAAAATTAAATAATGAATTAAAAATTTAATATATTCAAATCATGTTTCATCTAAAGCCAACCATCACCTCGACCAGAAAACTGGAGAAAGAAGAAAATATACAGCAATGGCCTGACCGGATTACCGGAAGGACATTTGGGAGAGATGAATGAAATACGCTTGGCGAACCCTATTGCTTGTTACAGCCAACATATTGCCTATTACCTCAATCCAGGCAAATGAACGCTCTTTACTACCTGAGGATACTCGAGCTACCCAGCAGGTCGCCCTGCAAGTCACTCAAGCAGGCAGCGAGGATCCCTACAAGTGGGCGACTAAACCCAAAGAGCAACCAGCAATGCAGCCAGTTACGCAACCGACTGCGCAACCTGCAGCAGCCAAACCCGAAGCACCCCGGAAAACGACTTATTTTCAGCGTGCGCGCAGCTATAGCACACACCCAGAGTCTGATCCTCCCCGGTATGTGCGTAACCTGGCCAAGACAGATATCGAAGCTTTCAAGGATCTCGACTGGCTGGATCTCGGATTGGATCACCGTACACGCTATGAGCTGCGTGATGGCGATATCCGGCGCAACAATCTCCTAACCGATCACCAATTCCTGATGCGGACCCGTGCGTATCTAGGCATCAGAAATATTGTGGATCCGTTTCGCATGGCGATCGAATTTCAGGATTCGCGGGGCTATAACAGTGAGTTTCCAAGGGATAATCGTGACTGGAATCCCTATGAGCTGATTCAGACCTATGGTGAACTGTATTTTAAAGGCGCCCTGGGACAGGATGATCTGGGGAATCAGCGCCCAATCAGAATTCGCGGTGGCCGTATGTCCTGGGAAGCAGTAGACCGACGTTTGCTCGGTAACAACCAGTGGCGTAACACCACCAACAATTTTGAAGGCTTTCGCGTCACGTTCGGACAAGAAGCCAATGACTGGGAACTCGATACCTGGGGAATGCAACCGATCCTCCGCGACATCGATGATTTTGATGGCCGCAATAAAAGTCAATGGTTTTACGGTGCAGTGGGAAATTGGCGCAAGTGGTCCGATGTGATCACGCTGCAGCCCTATTTCATGGGCCTCAAGCAAGATGCCCGAGATGGCAAGCAGGCTGAACGCGATATCTATTCACCAGCCATACGTGCTTACGGCGTGTTGCCGAATACCAACATCGATTTCGATCTGGGTGCCATCTATCAGTTTGGCCGCGATAATGGTGTGAAAAAGTCTGCCTGGTCTTACCTGCTTGAATTTGGCTACAGCTTCAAACATGACTGGAAGCCGCGGCTCAGCGCCTTTTATGGCTTTGTCAGTGGTGACCGTGATCCTAACGACCGTGTCGACAATCGTTTCGAACGATTCTTCGGGTTTGCACGTCCCTGGTCACCCGATGACTATCTCATCATGGAGAACGTCAAAGCGCCCAAGCTGGTATTTGAGTTTTCTCCGCACAAGGATATTTCCATCGACGGGGGCTATAGCTGGTTCTGGCTAGCCAGTGACACCGATCGGCTCAACAATCTTTTGAACATTTCAACTCCCAATCCCAACAATCGCGACAAGACCGGAGAGAGTGGAGATTTTATCGGGCAATCGATCAATGCCCGCATCAATTACAAATTGGCACCGCTGGTCGACACCACCATAGGGTATTCGCACTTTATAAACGGTGAATTCACCAAAAACAGGCAATTGGCGGCACTTGGAGAACATAGAGACAGTTCAAACTTTTTCTATGTTGAAGTATCGATTCGCGCATTTAAATAAAGCGTTCAAATAACCCATACCTTATCTATTAAAGGAAAAAATATGAAAACAAACAAATGGCTAAAAATCACTCTGTTGGTAACAAGCTTACTGATGGGAAGTCATGCATCTGCAGACAAGACATTATTGAATGTTTCCTATGATCCAACGCGCGAGTTCTATCAGGAATTCAATCCTGCATTCACCAAACACTGGCAAGCACAGACCGGAGAAAAAGTCACCATCCGGCAATCTCATGGCGGCTCCGGCAAGCAAGCCCGCTCCGTGATCGATGGACTGGATGCCGATGTGGTCACGCTCGCATTGGCGGGCGATATTGATGCGATTGCAGCGCATGGGAAGCTGCTCCCAGAAAATTGGCAAACACGTTTGCCCCGTAACAGCGCGCCTTATACCTCAACCATCATTTTTTTGGTACGCAAAGGAAACCCGAAAGGCATCAAAGACTGGAACGATCTCGCCAGACCAGGTCTTTCAGTAATCACGCCTAACCCTAAAACATCCGGCGGCGCACGCTGGAATTATCTCGCTGCCTGGGAATACGGCAGACAGCAATTTGGTGAAGCCAAAGCAAAAGAATTTGTCGCAGATATTATCAAGAACGTGCCGGTACTGGATTCCGGTGCACGGGGTTCAGCGACCACATTCATAGAGCGTGGCATTGGCGATGTGCTCATTTCCTGGGAGAACGAAGCATTTCTGGCGCTCAAGGAATATGGTCAGGATAAATTTGAAATCGTCGTGCCTTCCTTCAGCGTCCTGGCAGAACCCGTTGTTACCCTGGTCGACAAGATCGTCGACAAGAAAGGCACACGCAAGATCGCTGAAGCTTATCTCCAGTATCTCTATTCGGAGGAAGGCCAGGAAATTGCCGCCAAACATTTCTACCGGCCAACGGATGAAAAAATTGCCGCAAAGTATGCCAAGCAATTCCCGGCCATCAAACTGTTCAAAATCGATGATGCGTTCGGCAGCTGGAAAAATGCACAGACAGTTCATTTTGATGACGGCGGGACATTTGACCAAATCTATCTGAAATAACCAGACAGGGGATATTGTGCAAGCACATCCCCAATATGAGCGATAAACGTAATGTAAGGAAAAAACATGAGTGTATTAATTGTAGGCGGAGATCAAGTTGAGTCGCTTAAACGCCAAGTGATTGCGCAAGGGCATACCCATGTCGAACACTGGAGCGGCCGCAAAAAAGGATTTCTCAAACGTTCACTCTCCAGTAACACGCGGCTGATTGTCATGGTGTGTGACTACGTCAGTCATAGTTTGGCGAACTCGCTGAAGAACAAGGCCAGCCGTAAAGGTATTCCCCTGATCTATTGCCGTCATTCCGCACATGAACTCAAACATAAATTATTGAACAAGGAAAAAATCGATGAAGGTTGCTGTCATTGCTACAGCTTTTGAGAAATTAACATTAACCCGAATATTTCATAAATTGGCGTGATGATCACGCAGGATTTCGATTAATAGGGAAGTTTTGAGAAGGAGTGGTGTAGTGGTTCATACACCCGACTGAGCAAAATCTTTCTTATTAATCAAAAGGCAAGTGAGGACACGTGCCAATTTATGAAATATTCGGGTTAAGTGGCAGAGAAGTTCTCTCGACTCGGTGAGTTATTTGAATGGATGAATCGTTACTAACGAATCAAGCCCTGCTGATCATTCAGAAATAGCAACTGGAATGCTCATCCCCATCAAAGAGACGACTCTTGCCGCGCAGATCAACGCCTTATTTAACAGGAGTTTTTCCATGTACACCTCCTCACCCAATACTTTCATTGTTAAAGATGAATTTGAGTTGATTCAATCGGCTACAGACTATCCGCTGGAACGTGCCGAAGACGATTGGATAAGCGGTCATTTCTATCATTGCAAGCTAACCAGCGCTTTTCAGCCCATTGTCAATACGATTCAAAATAAAACCATTGGACATACCGCCTATATCCGTTCGGAGTCGAATCGAGAAATTGTACTTTCACCTTGGCAAATTTTTGCCCAGGCCGCCAATGATGAGCAACTGGTTAACCTGGATCGTTTATGCCGAGCAATTCACGCCCTCAATTATTTCAATAAAACTTCCAGTTC
Organism: Nitrosomonas sp. Nm58; assembly: GCF_900107335.1. Taxonomy (NCBI): domain Bacteria; kingdom Pseudomonadati; phylum Pseudomonadota; class Betaproteobacteria; order Nitrosomonadales; family Nitrosomonadaceae; genus Nitrosomonas; species Nitrosomonas sp. Nm58. Next base: position 29,379 of record NZ_FNPQ01000023.1, read on the forward strand.
AGACAAATTGTTTGTAAGCGTGCATCCACGTCTTCTGGAGAACGTTAAAATTGATCATGGTCGTGCGTTTGAAGATTTTCTTAATCTGATTGGCGTGAGAACTTCTCGAGTCACGATTGAAATTCCCCCCATCATCAATCGTTACAAGGAATTACTGCGCAGGGTCATTAATAACTATCGCTCACGCGGCTACCAGATTGCGGCTAGTTATGGTGATTCAAGTAGCAGTTTGATGCCGGAGCTAGGCAGTTTGTATCCGGATATCGTGCGGATCGAGGCATACGATCTGTTACATCATAATGCAGTTGATGCCCTCATCAAGAGAATACACCATTTCGGAGCAAGTATCCTGGTGTGGAATATTGAAACATTTGATCAGCTAACCGCCGCCAGACGTGCTGGGGCAGATTATCTGCAAGGAAATTATCTGAGCAAACCAGCACGGGCCATCCATACGATTTCGCCCGATTGACCCAAGAAATTCCGCACCAGGATTGAGTACAAATGCCCTAAGTAGATAAGAAAAATTGAATTCTTTAGGAGTGATAAGGTGAGTACATTCAAGCAGCATAGCGTGTTACCAGGATTTAATCTGGCGTTGGGATTTACGTTACTCTATCTGAGCCTGATCGTCCTGATCCCGCTCTCGGCCGCGTTCATCCGTACTACTGAATTGCCCTGGCCGCAGTTCTGGGCCACAGTGACTTCGCCGCGTGTGCTGGCTTCCTATCAACTGACATTTGGCGCCTCATTTGCCGCTGCCCTGACCAACGCCGCATTCGGGTTGCTGGTGGCCTGGGTGCTGGTTCGTTATCAATTTCCTGGCAAACGGATCGTTGATGCCCTGATAGACTTGCCGTTTGCCCTGCCCACTGCTGTGGCAGGCATTGCCCTTACGGCCCTATATGCCGGCAATGGCTGGATCGGTCAATTCCTCGAGCCGCTCGGCATCAAGGTGGCTTTTACCCCTCTTGGCGTCTACGTAGCGCTGACGTTTATTGGCCTGCCGTTCGTGGTGCGCACGGTGCAACCGGTGCTGGAAGATATCGAGACCGAACTGGAAGAAGCGGCAGCCATGCTGGGTGCGAACCGGCTACAGACTTTCTTGCGGATCATTTTTCCGACTATTTTTCCGGCACTCATGACAGGTTTTGCGCTGGCATTTGCGCGCGCTATCGGAGAATACGGATCGGTCATATTCATCGCTGGCAATATGCCCATGATTTCGGAAATCACGCCGCTTCTGATCATTACCAAACTGGAACAGTATGACTATGCTGGCGCAACCGCCATTGCGGTCGTCATGCTGCTCATCTCTTTTGTTCTGTTACTCATTATCAACCTGTTGCAATGGTGGAGCCGCCGTCGCAACGCATTAGCCTGAGAGACCCTCAATGACCACGATAACCCTTTCTCACCCAATCAAAATACAACAGCAGGCGATCATTACCCAGGAACCAGCTTGGGTGCGCTGGATGCTGATCGGGCTGGCGCTCACGTTTCTGGCGCTGTTTCTGTTCGTGCCCCTGATTTCGGTATTTTACGAAGCGCTCAAGAAAGGAATGGATGTCTATTTTGCCGCGATCACGGAGCCAGATGCCCTTGCAGCGATTCAACTTACCCTGACTGCCGCGGCGATTGCCGTGCCGCTTAACCTGGTATTTGGCGTGGCGGCTGCCTGGGCGATCGCCAAATTCGAATTCCATGGCAAGAACATCCTGATCACGCTGATTGATCTACCCTTCTCGGTATCACCTGTCGTTGCCGGATTGATCTATGTACTGGTGTTCGGTCTGCAAGGCTGGCTAGGACCCTGGCTGATTGAACATGACCTCAAAATCATCTTTGCAGTGCCCGGCATTGTGCTCGCAACGATTTTTGTAACGGTGCCATTCATTGCCCGTGAGCTGATCCCATTGATGCAGGCGCAGGGAACGGAGGAGGAAGAAGCCGCTGTGGTACTCGGCGCAAGTGGCTGGCAGACGTTATGGCGCATCACACTCCCTAACATTAAATGGGGTCTGTTATACGGCATCATCCTGTGCAATGCGCGCGCAATGGGTGAATTCGGCGCGGTTTCGGTGGTGTCCGGACATATTCGCGGCAATACCAATACTTTACCGCTGCATGTTGAAATTCTCTACAACGAATACAGCTATGCGGCATCATTTGCAGTCGCATCGCTCCTGGCGTTGCTCGCCTTAATTACGCTTGCCATCAAAACTTTCGTCGAATCAAAAGTAACCCCACAAAAAGGAAAATTAAGCCATGAGCATTGAAATACGCCATCTCCACAAGCAATTTGGCTCATTTGCCGCATTGCGCGACATCAACCTGAAAATCCATGCAGGCGAACTGCTTGCGTTACTGGGGCCTTCAGGATCGGGCAAGACCACCTTACTGCGCGTCATTGCAGGACTGGAAACAGCCGACACGGGTCAAGTGCTGTTTAATGACGAAGATGCAACCCGTCAGCATATTCGTGACCGGCAGGTGGGTTTTGTATTCCAGCATTATGCGCTGTTCCGTAACATGACGATTTTTGAGAACGTCGCTTTTGGACTGCGCGTTCGCCCCCGGCATAGCCGCCTGAAAGATCAGGAAATCCATGAGCGCGTCACTCATCTGCTGAAACTGGTGCAACTCGACTGGCTGGCAGACCGTTATCCCCACCAGCTCTCTGGCGGCCAGCGCCAGCGTATTGCCTTGGCCCGCGCCTTAGCGGTGGAACCCAAAGTACTGCTGCTGGATGAGCCATTCGGCGCGCTCGACGCCAAAGTGCGCAAGGAATTACGCTCCTGGCTGCGAAGACTGCATGATGAGATGCCTATCACCAGTGTTTTTGTCACCCATGATCAGGAAGAAGCACTGGAAGTATCCGATCGGGTTGTGGTCATGAACGAGGGGCGGATCGAGCAGGCTGGAACACCCGATGCAGTCTATGAGCAGCCAGCCAACCCGTTTGTGTACGAATTTCTGGGGCATGTCAATCTGTTCCATGGCCGGATACATCAAGGCCGTGCCTGGATTGGCGATATCGAAATTGATGCGCCCGAACACGCCGAAGCGGAAGATCTGGCCGCAGTCGCCTATGTGCGGCCGCACGATATCGAAGTCGACCGGTTCCTTAATGGTGACTCGGCATTGCCTGCGCGTGTCAGTCATATTCTTTCAGTTGGGCCGGTAGTGAGACTGGAACTGACCCGTGAAGATCATCAGGACAGAAATCTTGTCCAAGCCGAGATCAGCAAAGAACGTTTCCGTGAATTACAGTTAGCAAAGGGTGATCGGGTTTTTATCAAACCGCGCCGTCTCGATCTGTTTCCTCATCAATTACACTAACGCGAATTTATGAAATATTCGGGCTAAGATAGCATAATCAAATATCAGCAAAGGAATTAACCATTGAATTTCCAGCAACTTCGCATCATCAGTGAGACCGTTCGCCAGCACTACAATCTGACGGAGGTAGCCAATGCCTTGTTTACCTCGCAATCCGGCGTCAGCAAGCATATCAAGGACCTGGAAGACGAGCTAGGTATTGAATTATTTATCCGCAAAGGCAAGCGACTGACCGGACTGACTGAGCCGGGCAAAGAACTGGTCAAGATTGTTGAACGTATCTTGCTGGATACCCGAAATATCAAGCGCCTGGCCGAACAGTTCAGTCAGCACGATCAAGGCCAGTTAACTGTCGCCACAACCCACACGCAGGCTCAATATGCCTTGCCAACCGTAGTAGAAAAGTTTAAGAAAATATTTCCCAAGGTACACTTGGCGCTTCATCAATCCAGCCCGGGTGAAATCGTATCCATGCTGCTTGGCGGCCAGGCAGACATCGGCATTGCGACGGAAGCGCTGGAAAACACCGTCGATTTAGTCTCTTTTCCCTATTACACATGGCACCATGCCATCATCGTGCCTGCTGGCCATCCCCTGCAATCGGCCCATCCCCTTACGCTCGAAGCCATCGCAGAATACCCGATTATTACCTATCACCACGGCTTTACCGGACGGTCACGGATTGATCATGCATTTTCCCAAGCGGGCGTAGTGCCCGATATCGCCATGTCTGCTCTGGATGCCGATGTAATTAAAACTTATGTCGCACTTGGGCTGGGTGTAGGCATCATCGCATCGGTAGCATTTGTGCCAGAACGGGACGCTATGCTCGTCAGACTCGATGGTTCGCATCTATTTGAAAAGAATACGACCCATATCTCGATTCGCCAGAATCACTATTTACGCGATTATGCCTATTGTTTCATAGAACTTTGCATCCCTACACTCAGCGAATCCATGAAAATCAGATAATGCCTTCGGTCACATTAACCCGAATATTCCATACCAAGGCATTGCAGCGCAGCCATGTGCTTGCAAAAGCGTGCACTGAGAAATAGAAATTGTATGCTATTGCATTATTGCCTGCCTCTTTGTTATGTCTTAGCATTATCATGCAAGCCAAGCAAGTTCTGTGTGAAGTGTTACAGGAGATACTTCAAAGTTCGACTTCATCGATTTACAAACTTTCTTGCTCTTGTTTTTTAAGCATTATCCTGAGACCAAATTAAGGTTTTTGCTTATTTTAGCTTTCTTCAAGGAAGCGTAATTTCTGGTCTAATCAAGTGTTATTTGTAGTCAGCAACTATTGCAGTGTTACTCATATTATTGACTTTGTGACTTTGATCAATTCTGTAAGAGTTATAAGGAGTAACTGAAATGAATAATACGGTAAGAGCCTGGTTGAGTAAGTCACGCGAGGAATTAGATGAAATCTATCGCAATGCCACACCAGGAAATATTCCAGCGGGTGATACCCGTGGCACAGCAATTCTGGCAGGGTCGATCTTCTCAAAAATCGTAGCCGCCTTTGCACACCTCTTTGCTTGGCAAGGCAAAGTGTTTGATCTATTTTGCCCGGGTGGCCAGGCAGGTGTTCTTGTCAACAAAATTACACCGTTTGGTCTGACATTTATTGTCGCAAAAGTATATCGCGACAAAAGCTGGCTTGATGGGAAAGATACCATCGTCATTGATTATTCTAAAACTTCATTCATTGCCAAAGTGATCCGCGATGAGATTCGTGAAGTCGAACCCGGTGTTTATCTTGGGAAAGTGTGGTGGGGTAAAACACGTGTCCTGGATTTCGCCTTGACACGAAGCGATATTAAATAAGAAGTCGTTAAATGTTTACTTGAGATAGAAAACCATGACACCTCAATCTACTTTCATGATTGCTGCGACGGTGCGTGTTGGGCAGCTGAAAAACCTGCGCGCCTTGTTGGCCTCGATGAACAAAGTGCCGGGTCATGCTGACCCTGGTAATAGCTTGATTCCATTCAGCAGGTTTGATCGGTTGCATTTTGCGCGCTTTGTGATCATAGAAGCCAATACGACACACGAAATTAAAGAATTTGGCGTAAGACCAAGACCGTGGCGACCCACCCTTGCCTTTCTTGGTGACATTGATGGGGATACACATACTTTTTTAGCCGAACTCGCAGACCATGCGGACTCAGGTTTAAGAAAAATCTTCTCTCATTGCGAAGATTTTTCTGAGGAAAATCAGAATCTGCTGGGATGGATGAACGAACACAATATCAATCCCAAGGCTAATTATGTTAACTGGATCGGTCGAACTGTCAAACAAATACATGAAGAGGCAGCGTTACATCAAAGTTTGTCTGCCTATTTACAGAAAATTGTTGATGATGTTGGCCGGGAGAATATCCGTACCTTACGGCAGAAGCTTTTGTCTTATGTCGAAATGGAAAAATATCAAGGCAGACTTACGCTATCCCCGCCAGAACCGACACTCACTGAGTGGAAAGTCCGCAATCTGCTGCATAAGATTGGAGTCCCGTTAACCCTACTTCTCTTATCCCCATTGCTATTGGTTATCGCGCCTTTCTTTGCATTACGTTTAAGAATGCTGGAGCGTTCTGACCCCGAACTCTTCATTCGGCCTGACTACAAGCATATAGAAGAACTTTCAGCACAGGAAGATTGGGATGTCAGTAATCAATATAGCGTGTTTGGTGATGTGAAACCGGGTCTGTTTCGCTTGTTGACCTTCAAGTTCATACTCCTGCTGACCGACTGGTTTGCCAGGCACGTTTACAATCGGGGTTTTCTCACGCGAATAAAAACCATCCATTTTGCGCGCTGGGTGTTCATGGATAATAACCATAGAGTTTTTTTTGCCAGTAATTACGATGGCAGTCATGAAAGCTATATGGACGATTTTATTAATAAGGTGGGCTGGGGTCTCAATCTCGTCTTTAGTAATGCTGTAGGCTACCCTACTACGAAATGGATTATTAAAGAAGGTGCGCAGCGTGAGCATGCCTTCAAATATACGCAAAGGCGACATCAAATACCTACAGAGGTCTGGTATAAGGCTTATCCAGGGTTAACAGCTGTTGATTTAGCGCGTAACAGTCGTATCCGGCAAGGTATGGAAATTCGTCAATCGAATGATGCGGAAATCCGTGAATGGCTCAGTCTGATCTAGCAGGGAGTATAAAAATGAAAAAATCAAGCGATTTTGAATTTGATGATCTGCAAGGGTTGCTACGCTTTGGGTATGGAAAATTAACCGATACCTGTTTCATGCTGCTGAGTATTGCCAATGTCGATGCGGCTAAGCGATGGTTGGATATGGCGCCAGTCAGCAGGGCCATCAAAACAAATCCGCCACCTGATACGGCGCTGCAGATTGCTTTTTCTGTGCAAGGTTTAAAGAAACTGGGAGTGAGTGAATCGATTATTAATGGTTTTTCCGATGAGTTCATCTACGGTATGACCAGAAATGAAAATTGTTCTCGCCGTCTTGGGGATATCGGGCGCAATGCTCCAAAGTACTGGAAGTGGGGTAATAATTCAGCAGAGATGCCGCATATTTTGCTGCTACTTTATGCCAAAAAGGGAGGCCTCGAAGCTTGGCGGAGAACAGTTGAAGATGAGCATTTCTCACAGGCATTTCAGTTATTAAGACATTTGCCCACCTCGGATATGGGACGGATTGAACCTTTCGGGTTCGAAGACGGCATCAGTCAACCAACGATTGACTGGACATGCCGACAAAGCACGGACTTACATGAACGCGATCGTTACTCTAATTTATTGGCGGTTGGAGAGATGGTGCTTGGCTACCGTAATGAATATGGACAATATACTGCACGACCGCTCATTGATCCCAGAAAAGACAGGTACGCAACGGGTCTGCCTAATGCCGAAGATGATCCCACGCTGAAGGATTTTAGTCGTAATGGAACATATCTAGTGCTTCGGCAACTGGATCAGAATGTTCCCGGTTTTTGGCAGTTTCTTGACAAGGTATCGGGATCCGTGCCGGAAAAACGCGAACAACTTGCCGCATCGATGGTGGGTAGAGAACGTAATGGCACACCATTGATTGCGGAGCACATTCCAGGAATCTCACGCAAGGATCACGGTAACCATTTTACCTATGACTTGGACCCAACAGGAAATCATTGTCCGATTAGCGCGCATATTCGCAGGTCTAATCCACGTACCGGTGATTTACCGCCAGGTGTAACCGGCTTTATCAGCCGGCTGATTAAAATCCTGGGGTTTGGGCAAAAGCCGGAGGAGGACCTGGTTGCTTCCTCTCGTTTTCATCGTTTGTTGCGGCGTGGCCGCAGTTATGGTCCCATCCTTGCGCCGGAAGACGCCGTCAAACTGGACGCCCCTGTCGCCGAGCATGGTCTGCAGTTTATCTGTCTGGTCGCCAACATATCGCGGCAATTTGAATTTGTTCAGAATGCCTGGACCATGAGTAGTAAATTTAGTGGACTGCAGCAGGAAAGAGATCCCTTGCTGGGGAATCGCGAACCGCTAATGAGCGGTGAAAGCACCGATCATTTTAATCATCCCGAGCCATCCGGACCGATGCAAAAAACCTGTAATTTGCCACAGTTTATTACTGTACATGGCGGCGGATATTTCTTTATGCCTGGGCTGCGTGCGCTAAAGTACATTTCAGCCTTACCTGCTAACGGGAGCGATCACTCATCATGACGACGATCAAGAACCGAATACTCAAAGCTATTCACCATTTGCTGATTCTGCTGCTCCGTATTGAGCGCCGGTTAGAGCCTTGGTTCCGCCCGCAGTGGGACTATCTCTTTCGCGAACCCAGTTCAAGATTTATCCAGTTTCTAATTAATCGACGACGCAAGAACGAAGGTTTGCAACTGGCTGAGGAAAAATTCGACCCAGATGAAGAAAAGAGCTTAAATAAAATTGTCGACCTTATGATGGATCAGATGCGCGGACGTTTCAAACCGGGGGGATATGAGCGGGGTGGTAATACCAAAACACACGGCATTGTGCGTGCCACGGTGACCATACGAGATGACCTGCCAGAACATTGCCGCAAAGGCATTTTTGCCAACCCACGCAGTTATCCGGCCTATATACGCTACTCCGGACCTGGGCCAAATGTGCCGGCTGATATTAACGATGTCGGTTTTATGAGTATGGCGGTGAAGCTCATGGGTGTTCCGGGTGAAAAACTCATGAGTGAGGAGAAATTTACCCAGGATTTTATCACCACCAGCGGTGGCGCGACGTTTGTCACACCCAACACCCGAGAAAATGCCAAATTGCAATACTGGAGTCTGGTAGATATGACACTTTATTACTTCCTCAATCCGAAGGACTCCCATTTGCTTGACTTCTTTATGCAAAGCCTGTGGACTGCCACTCAGTATAACCCATTAGGACAGCGTTACTGGAGTTGCACGCCTTATCTGCTGGGTGAAGGACAGGCGATGATGTATTCATTCGTGCCAAAAACAAAGGACGTTGAAAGGTATATTCCCGGCCTGCCTTTTGGTACGCCTCCGTTCAATTATCTACGGGAGAATATGATCAAGACTTTGAATGAGAAAGATGTTGAGTTTGATCTTATGATTCAAATACAGACTGACCCTCATTTAATGCCAATTGAAGACGGCTCGGTACGCTGGCCAGAAAACCTTTCCCCGTTTATTCCCGCTGCCACAGTGCATATCCCGAAGCAGAAATTTGATTCGGATGCGCAGTTTGAGTTTGCTAAGCGGCTGAAAATGAATCCTTGGCATTGTCTCCCTGAGCATCGGCCATTAGGCAATCTGAACAGGGCGCGATTTAGAATGTATTACGAGCTATCCAAATTCCGTCAAGAAATGAATCAAACTACACACCTCGAACCAACCGGAGATGAGGTGTTCGATTAGCATCAAGGTATAAACTGGCTTTTCAATAACTCAGTACTTTATAGGACAATGAAGAACTGAAACAGAGAGCAAAGATAGGGAATTGTTATTAGTTGAGCAGCAAATCAAGTGATATTTGCAAAAGGAATAAGTCAGTACAAATCTTCTTAATAATGGTTTTTTCGGAGGTTCCTATGAAGAAATATAACCAAATACTCTTTTTCTTTGGACTTGGTCTAGCTTTATCTCTCTCCGGGTGCTCTGACGAACAGTCCTTAAGGATCGCAACCGAATGTATCAAAGGTGGTCATGCGAAGACGGGATCAATTATGGATGAAGCACAATGTGTGAATCGATCGGAAGAAACCATTCCTGGGGCGGATGAAGATTATTTCAAGGATATGGATTATGGCATCAGTCAGAACGCTGATAAGGTCGTTGCCGCTCTAGAGCCTTTTGTACCTGGTATCTCCCAAGCGCCGGATGAGGCCGTCAAATCTGTGATCAGAGGTCGAAACAATTGGATTGTTTGGACTGGCGGCAATGATAAGTTCTGGGATTATATGAATGCTAAAAGCTTTGGTAGCTTCGATCTATTGAAAGTATTGTCGAATCATCCTGAGCTCCAGAAAAACCCGGGATATAGCCGTGACAACCGGTGGAATTGGTTTGGTCTGGTCAATGAGCCGTGTTTTATGAAAAATACCGATGCGCAGGGCAAACTGGTCGGACGCCCTGACCGCTTTGGTTTGTATCTGGATATACGTGACCGGAATTGTTCTCCTGATCCTTTCGAGAACGAACAGAAATATCCAGGCATCCAAATCGGCGCACGTGGTAAAACCGTGCCTGTAGGATCTTATTATGGCTATGCTACGGGTATTGTAGGCCTTCGTTTGTTTCCAAATCCTGATTTCGATGAGACAGCAAAGAAGCGCTGGAATCCAGAAAAATACTACTCTGATCCTGAATACTACAATGATCCCAAATTAGTCAAACCTTATCGGGTGGGCATGTCTTGTGGATTCTGTCACGTTGGACCCAATCCAACCAACCCACCCAAAGACCCGGAAAATCCAGAGTGGGCTAATCTCAACTCCAATCCGGGCGCGCAATATTTCTGGTTTGATCGGGTATTCGCTTATGAAGCGGATAAAACCAGTTACGCCTACCAACATCTTCACACTAATCGGCCAGGCGCATTGGATACCTCGCTCATCTCCACCGACTATATCAATAATCCACGTACTATGAACGCTGTTTATAATCTTCCTGCACGTATGCTGAATGCCTTACGCTGGGGTGAAGAAGAGATCACCGGTGGTGAAAGAGACAATAAACAATTCAATCATTTTGAAGCAGTGCCTCCTAACAGCCCTCTCAGAGCATTTTTTAAAGAGCCTAGTAAAGTGCTGACACCGCGCGTTCTCAAGGATGGTTCAGACTCAGTGGGTGCGCTAGGCGCATTGAATCGTGTCTTCGTTAATATCGGTTTATTCAGCGAGGAATGGCTACAGCATATTAATCCTTTGGTAGGAGGAAAGCCATTTACTCCCTTCCCAATCAAAGCAGCAGAACAAAATTCCAGCTATTGGCGGGCTACAGAGCAACAGACGCTGGACACTGCTTTGTTTTTTCTAGCTGCAACTCCTCCAGACTATCTAAAGAAAGCGCCTGAGGGCGAGCGCTACTTGACCGATGATGAAGAAATCCTGGAACACGGCAAGAAAGTATTTGCTGAGAACTGCGCCGCTTGTCATTCGAGCAAGCTCCCGGAGGAAGCATTCAAGTTTTTTCCAAACAATGGATGTGTCGGCCCTAATTACTTGAATTGTTGGAATCAATATTGGAGTTGGACCAACTCTTCCGAATTCAAAGAAAAAATGACAAAGATCGTATTGGAGGAAGATTTTCTCAATGAAAATTTCCTTTCTACTGATTTGCGCGTTCCGGTTACACTGCTAGAAACCAATATCTGCGCTTCCATAGCCACTAACGCAATCAAGGGAGATACCTGGGATAATTTTTCGTCTACTTCCTACAAAAAACTGCCTCCAGTAGGGAATACCATAATTCATCACCCGGTTACCCGTGAACCTAAGGACTATGTCATGCCAGCCGGAGGGCTCGGTTACATCCGGCCGCCTTCTCTGACCAGTATTTGGTCTACAGCACCATTCCTTCTGAATAACACATTGGGTAAGTTTTATCCTTCAGGCTCAGTAGAGGATCGTATGGAATCCTTCGATATCAGCATAGAGCAGTTGCTTTGGCCTGAAAAACGCTACTGTGATCAAAAAGACTTATATTCATATGATGAGGAAAAAGGTTCGAAAGTTTATGGCTCGAAAACGGCAAACAGTTGTGAGGGGAAAACGTATCGCACTCGATCAGGCAAAGAAATACCGGGCATTATCGATCGAACCACAGAAAGGAGCGAATTAAAGATACCCAAAGGTTATCTGCCTTGGTATGTAAGAATTCTTCCTATTGGCGACGGACTGGAGCTTGGCCCATTTCCTGAAGGTATCCCGGTGAATCTGGTTTCCAATATCAATATGGAAATGAGCTGGGGCCAGCGACTCTCTCTTTCGTGGGATCTTGTAAAGACCATTGGATGGGATATCTTTGATTTGTGGAAAGCACAGGAACATCCTGAGAGCACTACAGACCAAGAACTGCGTGAAATTTTGAGCGGTATAGTTGATCCTTTATTAAAAGTTAATAAATGCCCAGACTTCGTTGTAAATCGGGGGCATTATTTCGGCACAGATTACCTGCCTGCAGAAGAAGGTAGAGCAGTACTCAATGAGAGCGACAAGCGGGCTTTAATTGAGTTTCTTAAAACCATGTAATTTTTCGTGAATAAAAGTGCCCCTGCTTGGAGCGGGGGCACTTACCGTGTTCTTCGGCTTGCTTTGGTTTTTTAACCAGTTTTCTCTCCTCAGGCATGGAGAATTAAGTCTGCAGGATATTACAAATAAAGTTCCTCTTTTAACTGGGAGGAAGTAGATTTTGGTGCTTATCGACACAGTTACGCTACCCCTCGGAAATCCGTCAAAGATTTTTGAGATAATTTTGCTGGAGATAATTTGTGATTAAGCCTGACTCTTTAGAGTGTAATCAGATTGATAGTAACGATTACGAAAAATTTGACTATGTCGTAATAGGTTCCGGTGCGGGTGGAGGGCCGCTTGCCTGCAACCTAGCTCTGGAAGGTTTCCGTGTGCTGCTGTTGGAAGCTGGAGGAGATGACGAACCTTGTGATTATAAGGTCCCGGCATTTCATGCGCGTGCTTCTGAAAATGAAGCCCTCCGGTGGGACTACTTCGTACGTCATTATGAAAACAAAAACCAGCAGGAACGAGATTGTAAGTTTCTCTCTGACCCTGAAAAAGATGGGGTACTTTACCCTCGCTCGGGTACGCTCGGCGGATGTACCGCGCATAACGCCATGGTTCTGATGTATCCCCACAATAGCGACTGGGATTATATTGCAAAACTGATGGATGATCCAAGCTGGTATAGCGAGAATATGCAAAAGTATTTCAAGCGCTTGGAGCGCTGCGAATACGTCCCTCGGTGGAAAATTTGGAGTCACCATGGGTTCGAAGGCTGGTTGCCAGTCAACCAAGCTCATTCTGAAATGCTGTGGAATGATAAGGTGCTAAAAAAATTGACGTTAGCCGCATTGAAAGAATCCCGGCGTACCATCACTAATCCTCTTAAAAGAATTATTCAAACTATTCTGAAACTTAGAACCCGCTTTGATCCTAACAACTGGCGTTTAATTTCCAGAAGCCCGGAAGGGCTATACATCATTCCGATTACTACCCAATACGGCAAGAGAATGGGAACCAGGGAGTATCTATTACGGGTTCATGAGCAATGTCCTGACAATTTGGTACTAAGAACCCACTCATTAGCGCAGCGCGTGCTGCTCGACGAGCATAACAAAGCTTATGGTGTGGAATATCGCGTGGGTGCTCATCAATATCGAGCTGATCCCCAGCATGAAAAGGCGGTTACTTCCGAAACGAAAACAGTTTATGTAGAACGAGAAGTGATTATCTCAGCAGGCGCTTTCAATACGCCGCAGTTACTCATGCTCTCCGGAATTGGTCCTCGGGAAGAGTTGGAAAAACATAAGATAGCGGTAAAAGTGGAACTACCGGGCGTAGGGAAAAATCTGCAGGATCGATATGAAGTGGGTGTGGTAACGAGGCTCAAAGAGAATATTCCCTTAATTGAGGGCATGAAATTACGCCCCCCTGAATTTGGAGAGGAACCCGATCCGCAATACGCCCTGTGGCTTCAGGACAAAGGTCCCTATACAACTAATGGTGCCACGATTGCACTAATCAAACGCTCTTCTTCCAGACATTCGGATGATGATCCAGATTTATTGATTTTTGGATTACTCGGTGATTTTTGTGGTTACTATCCGGGGTACTCTCAAGACATTGGCAAGGAAGAAAATATCTTTACCTGGACCATTCTTAAAGCTCACACTAATAACACAAAAGGTTGTGTCACATTGAGATCTAACGATGCACGCGATGTTCCGAAAATTAATTTCCATTATTTTTTCGAAGGTTCAGATAATGGAGAAGATCTGGAATCAGTGGTGGACGGGGTAGAAACTGTGCGTAACATTATCGGGCATTGTGGAGATCTAATTGACGAGGAAATTCTTCCAGGACAGAAAGTTAAGAGCCGTGAAGATATCCGCCAATTCATTAAAGATCAAGCATGGGGACATCACGCTTCCTGTACCTGCCAGATGGGGCCTGCTAGCGACCAGATGGCAGTTGTAGATAACCGGTTTCGTGTTTATGGTACGAGAAATTTGCGCATCGTAGATGCTTCGATTTTCCCCAAGATACCCGGTTTCTTTATCGTATCATCGATCTACATGATCAGCGAGAAAGCAAGCGAGGCAATTATTGAGGACGCGAGAAAAAGCGCTTCATAATTCATCTACAAAAACTTGACCGGCTCAACTGTGGCCGGTGCTGCCATTACTCCACCTTTACTTAGCGAACGCCTTGTCCCCCACCATATCTGATCTGGCTTTCCATTGGGTACTGTAATATTCTCCACGATCTCGCGCCCAGGGATCGAATACATTGACCACACCCTGGAGTTCGCCTGCTAGTTCCGGTAATGCTCTCAACAGAACACGCTTCATGGGAGAGACTGGTTGTTTGTGACCATTGGACATCCCCTGCTCTATTATTTCCGAGCCTGGTCCATTGTGCATCACCCACTCTACCCCAAGGGTGGTATAGAATTCTGGGCGAAAACTCGAGGTGAGGAACCGGTCGCTAAAGAGCCTGCGCGAAGCATTGAGAATGAACACGACAAACTGGGTTTCAGAAATAGCAAAACCATGCGGCCGTTTGAACTCCGCTAACCATCCGACTACTGTATCGACGTCCTCGATGTTGTCAATGAAGCTGCCATCTGGATGCCCCAGGCAATCGTTGATAGGCGATTTGTCATCGTTCAGTTGAGCCTGTGTGATTACCTTGGATTCATCGCACTGATGTTGCCCGTAGACCTCACGCAGCGTCTGCACGAGCTGTCCCTGCTCGCGCCGAACGGACGAGTTCTTGGGTAAATGCGAATCAATGAAATCTTCGAAGCTGGTCAATTGTTTCAGCCCATACTGCCGGCGAAACTCGTTATAACGTGGAATGCCTCGTTCCCGATCCCGAATGAGATCAAGCGCAGCGATATCGACCTGCTGAGTGGGTGACTGCAAGTGCGGCATCTTCAGGTTTTGCAAGAATTGTGGATGGTTCTGGAGCGTCAACTCTCCTGCTCGCTGGCGGCCCATACTGAGCGCCCAATTTGCCAGGCCCTTCCGTCGCATCACCTCGGTTGCTTTCCCCCTGAAGGTCTCCATTATGGGTATTTTTTGCTTGATGACGTTTGGATCCTTATTCCACTCACGGTACTCGATCAAGTCCGGCAGCAAAGGATGCAACCGGTATACCGTGACAAATTCTTCGGGAAAATTAAAGGGAGAACCAAAATGATTGACTCCCCCATTGATGTCGTCATTGCTGGTGAGTGTCCAGATATCCTTCCTGCCGCGATCGACCAAAGAATAGAATGGCGTTCCTTCATAGCGATGATTGCCTAACCCAAAAATGCCAGCCCCGCCAGAGAAAGCTGCGTAGAAACTATTTGCTTTCCTGACATCATCCGTGTTGTCGAGTTGACGAATAATTTCTCTCAGCACCTCGGATACAGCTGCATGTTCGTGGAAAAGACCGTGCCAGTTGGCATTCATCCCCCGGTACAGCGGTTCGTTATAAAGCAGTTGCGTGGTCCATTCGATGGTGTGGATCTTGGCGATCTCAGCAGAAATAACCAATCGAGCGACATTGAATAACTCGTCCGGTGTCACATCTTGATAGCGGATAACAACCTCAGGTTTTGCCGGATTTCTCAAGCCACTGTCTACATCAGGTGTTTGGGTGACAAGCTTGCGAAATTCATCGACAAAAGCATTGTGCTCTCTCGCGAAGACGTTGTGAAAGAAACTCAGTCCGATGGACCAGTTGTCAGGAAAAGCGGTAGCTTCTTGACCTGACCATTCCGGATTGATCGGATCGGTTGACTCAAAAGTCGGCAAGTACCCTAATTTATCGACTTCGCCCGCACTTTCATTATCGGACATCAACAACAATTTGGCTGAATCTTTGGGGTCTCTCTTAACTCGCTGGCTAGACCGCTCATCATAGCCGTAGAGTTGCGAGGCATCCCACCAAGCCGTCACATTGTTGCGTGTTGTCTTCGGTGTCCGGGTGAAATAGGGCTGGCCGTCATGCGTAAATGACCTGGGGGGCGTGTTGTCAGCGACAGGCGCGATATTGATCCTGTCATCTGGCCGACAGCCCAGCTTCTCGATATCCTCACTCGTCAATGGCTGTTCGATGTTGTCGACAAGTTGTGTCGCGCAGCCAGCGGTCATCCACTGTGGCTGATTGCGTTCTTCATCCACATGAGAGAACCAATCGTGGGTCATGAATTGAATCCAGAAAACCGCCAGTACATTAAAGGTCAGCGCCTTTTTGTAATCACACTCGGCCTCTGCTGTGCTGTCAGGCAAGCCATAGCCCCTTTGACATTTGTCAGGCTGAGACTGCATGCGGGTGAACAGTTTCCGACTAATGACCTGTGGATCAGGTTTCAATAGCCCTAATCGGTTACCATGGCGATTCTTAGTTATTTCATTTAAATCCAGGTCAGGAAAGGTCGTATCAAACTGAACGTTACGCGCAAAGAGTTGATGAGTTGAACCCATCAATGGATTGTAAATATCGTTACAGATTCCAGTAACGGTACGGAAACGAATTAATTCACCCCCACAGACCTTTTCCGGATTGCTCTCAATATCCTTATAATTAGGATGATTCGGAGGCAACTGCATTTCTGGCCAGGCTTGCAGCACTGGACCCGCCGTGCCATCACGGCCTGTGATATAGGCCTCGTAGGTTCCGCTATTGTCGAAAAGGTTGAATTTGATAAGCTCAATCCGTTGCAACTCCAATTCATAGAGGGCGCCGTTAAGACCACGCGCGTTGGGACCAAAAAATGTTTTATCTAACAGAGTATGAGGAGATAGTGACGAGCTATCACCAGTAGCCCAGTAATTTGGCCAATCCTGCCACGGGCTCTGGCTAAAGGTCACAGCATGATCTCCGCCGAGACAATGAGCCCTCCCCTCAGGAACCTTTCCCAGAAACCGCTGCTCTCTTATTTGTGCAACTCTCTGAATATCACCCTGCACGAACACCTTTAGACAGGATATCTCGGCATCCCAAACATTACATCCACTGAGAAGAAGCAATACTGCCATTGCTAAAAGTAGCGATGGATGGCGACATTTGAGGTAGAGAAAGGCCAAATAACCCTGGCTAAAGCCAGTAGATTGGGTTAAGAACTTAAAGCTCGGATATGTACCGGTTGAATTATTTGCCTTATTTAGGCTCCGTTTCAAATTAACGTTTGAATTTGGTCGAAAGCAATGTTCCAAGTTTCGCTTAATTATTTCTTCTATCATGTGACCTCCTTTGACACAGCTCTCCTTTGTTTGAATATAGGAGCGCATATCCCATTGAAATTTGCCACTGACTTTACGCGACAGATACCATCCTCTCCAAGTGAAGCGACACAGGCAATCTCAGTTTTACTTATTTAACCATTGATTGTCAATTTTGAGTCTTTTGCAATATGAAATGAGCGTAGTAATCGGCCTTCGGCCGCAATGCGTTTGAAAGAAACACGATGCGGCGAGATGTGCGGTAAAGTGGAATACCGCGACGGCGAA
>NZ_FNPQ01000022.1:0-51196 GCF_900107335.1 Nitrosomonas sp. Nm58
TTCCTCATCATTTATATCCGTTTTGTATGACATCTCTTAGCTTACTATCAAAAAATACTTGATTCTAATGGAAATCGTTTTGCCAGACAGCTTCTAAGCTTTACAGTCAAAGAATTTACCATAAAACCTCAACAAACGAGGAAAAAGCAGTTTCTGCAAGAGAAGGAAGTAGTTATTCCATAGTTACACGGCTGGGAGCGATGATTGAACCATGCTACCTGTTTAATCCCACAGTGGATCGCAATAGAAAGAGCGCTCCACAATACCTCGATACTGAGGAGGTCAGCTGGATTGAATGCTGGAATGAATACCATGCTAGATGAGGCCACGATACTTAACTTTCGGCATTTATTAGAGCTGCTGGAGCTATCAAGCTGTCTGTTCAGAAAATAATAGCTTTCCTATTTCTGGGGTATATCAATCAAAATTTCTTGCTCACTAAGAACAGCAAGGTGTAGTATTTTTCCCGCGGGAGATTTAAGAATGAGGGCAGGCAAAACTTACAACTCGTTTTTTATGAATAGCTTGATAATAGCCATCACTCTATTAATAGCAAGAGCCTTCATAAATAAGAAAGAATCTATGGATCGAGATGAGGCTTATCATTTCAAGGTCTGCTGACATTAGCTGTTACTTTGATTGAACAAAGGAGGTTTATATGAGACAAAGAATTGCCCACGTTGATGACGATCCCGATATCCGTGATACTGTCCGTCGTATTCTAAATACACACGGATATGAAGTTGATAGCTATCAAACAACGAAAGACTTTATCAACTCATTGAGTGAGCCTTCTGTTGTACCCGATTTAGCTATTCTGGATGTAATGGTTGAATCTATGGATGCAGGACTGACTACATACGTCGAATTACACAATCGTTTTCCTAAAATGCAAGTAATCTTTTTAACTTCACTCGGTGATATGATTTTGCCTTATTTTGAAAATAAATCAGAAGAATGGATCTGTATTATTGAGAAGCCTATTGAGCCATCAGGTTTGTTGTCAATCGTTCGTGATCGTCTGGGAACGACCAAGCCTGAGCTGAGCGTTTCTTAGGACGAGCCATCATGGCTACTGCTGATTTTTCTTGGAACACATCTACGCAGAAATTTACCTTGGCAGGAGGAAAAGAAAGCGGGCAAAAATTAAGTGATGAAATATTAATAGATAATATTCGCTGGTTTATCATTTTTCGATGGGCTGTGATTGGCGTGCTTGTTCTTTTTCAGGTTGTAGCGCTGATAGCATCCGATACGCTCACTCAACTAGGAATCAGGGAACAACAACATTGGCCACTTGCCATTACAGCCATTTTAAGTGCTGCCAATTTTGCCTATATCTATGCATTAGATTTCTGTCAGCCTTCAAAATATAACTCACCTTCAATCATCATTTGGGTGCAGATCATTGTTGATTTATTATGTTTATCGATAGTCGTGCATTATGTTGGAAGTACCGCAACACCTGCTCCTTTCTTCTATATTCTCCATATTGCTTTATCATGTATTTTCTTCTCGGCACTGGAAAGCTTATTTGTCGCAATCATAGTTTCCGCGATGTACTCGATTGTTTTACTCGCTGAAAGCGAAATGTTTTTTCAGGTATCACAATCAGTCCTTATAGACCCATACTTTTCAAGTGAAAGTTTGCATAAAGGTCGTGTTCTAGTATGGATGATCGCACTTGATACTTTGTTTCTTATTGTCTGGTATGTCGTCTCACGCCTTACACTTGTTATTCGTAAGCACGAACAATATCTCCGTGAAGCTTATGAGCAAATCAATCAGGCCCAAGTTGCAAAAGATCAGTACGCCATGCTTATGACACATCAACTCAAAGCGCCGCTCGATGCCATTCGAAGCAAAATCAATTTGATTAAAGGAGGATATTGCGGACAAGTTCCAAGCGAAATAGAAGAAGTACTAACCAGAATTGACAGACGTGGGCATAGTATGTCTAATTTAATTCTGGATGTACTTAGACTCGAACGACTAAAAACAGCCGGACGAAATACGGATGCAATGGAATACATTGATATCTCAGAGACGATTCATAAATGCGTCGATAAACTAGAACCAGTAGCAAAGGCCAGGAATATTGAAATAAAGCTATCGATCCAGAATTTTTTTTCCTGTGGCATCCCGGATCAGATAGAAATAATGCTTGAAAATATCATTGCTAATGCTATTACTTATTCTCATGATAATGCCGCAGTTGATATTGTTTCCATCGTTGAATCATCGGATAACTCAGCAATCGTGACAATCACTGATTATGGGATTGGAATTGAAGAAAAAGACTTACCGAATATTTTTGACGAATACTTTTATTCTCCAAGAGCAGTGATGCATAACCAATCATCCAGCGGCATCGGCCTATCGCTGGTTAAAATTGCTGCAGGCAATAACCACCTACAGCTCAAAGTTACCAGTGCACCAGGCTTGGGAACAGCATTTTCTGTGATTTTCTCAAATATTCGAGTTCCTAAAGGAGGGTCTTGGCCGCTTGTCATTCATCACTAAGATTATTTGTCATTAATTAACATTTAATGATTAAGAGAAATCTTTCTTAATTATTAAATGTTAATGTGCTCTTCACGTTTTTCCGGTAAAAAGATCTGCAGCAAATCATTCAAATACCGCCTGCCAACTACAGTTGGCATAATTCGATGATGATTCCAGCTAATTAATCCTTGTTGCTCTGCTTCGTCCAGTTGTTGTTGTACAACAGTAATAGGTAATCCAGTATGTGCCTGAAAGTTTTCAGGTTGGAAGCCACTGACCAAACGAAGTGCATTCATCATGAACTCAAATGCTCGATCTTCCGCTTGGACTTCGTGTTGAGATTGCACGGGATCACCTAGGGCATCTTCCTTACCTAAAATCTTCTTAAGATACTGCTTAGGTTGTTTATAACGCATTTGCCGTACTATTTTGTCTTGAAAGCTAATTTTGCTATGCGCTCCTGCACCGATACCCAAATAATCACCAAATTGCCAGTAATTCAGATTGTGGCGTGATTGATAACCAGGCTTGGCAAATGCTGAGATCTCGTAGTTTGCATAACCAAAACTTGATACTACTTGTTCAATCATCAATTGCATCTCAGCAGAGAGATCATCATCCGGCAGCGTGGGTGGGAAGCGATAAAATAGCGTATTTGGTTCCAGTGTCAGATGGTAAGCTGATATATGCGGAGCGCCTGAGGCGCATGCAATTTCAATATCATTACGTGCTTCTTCCAAGGTTTGATCTGGCAATGCATACATCAGATCAAGATTCACGTTAGCAAAATTCTTTAATGCAATCTCGACCGCACGATGTGCTTCCCCATCATCATGGATACGCCCCAATGCTTGCAAATGCCTTGGATTGAAGCTTTGAATACCCACAGACAGGCGATTGATTCCTGCAGCACGGAAATCTGCAAATTTTTGTGCTTCGAATGTGCCGGGATTAGCTTCCAGTGTGATTTCAGCAGAAAGCTCCAGTGACAGGAGCATCCTTACATGGGTAAGAATTTTATCAACTGCTTGGGCGCTTAATAAACTGGGTGTTCCACCACCTAGAAACACACTACTGACAGGACGCCCCCAGATTTGAGGTAATGCCATTTCCAGATCACGGATCAGTGCCGACACGTACTCCTGCTCGGGTAATACATTTCCCTTGTTGCCAATTTCATGCGAATTAAAATCACAATATGGACATTTCTTTACACACCATGGGATATGAATGTAGAGGCTCAATGGCGGTAAAGAGGTTAACCTGGGCGAACGAGTATTAAGGATGGATGAAACAGAAATAGCCGTTGCCATAATCAATCAGGTGCACTTTTTTGACACATAAACAGTCAGAGTTTGTTGGTTATAAGAAATTCGCTTAATTTTTTGAGCGCCTTTCCACGATGACTGATCCGATTTTTTTGTTCCATGGAAAGTTCCGCTGCCGTTTTACTCAACTCAGGTAAGAAAAAATACGGATCGTATCCAAACCCCCCTTCCCCGCGTGATTCCAATATGATTTCACCATGCCAACTACTATCAACAATGATTGGTTGTGGATCGTCAGCATGTCTCACCAGGACGATAATACAATAGTAATAGGCACGCCGATCTGATTGATTTTTCAATATGCCAATTAGCTTCTGGTTGTTACGTTCGTCTGATTTTGGCGCTCCTGCATAGCGGGCAGAGAATACACCAGGTGCGCCATCCAGAACATTGACACAAATACCCGAATCATCTGCAAGCGCAGGTAACCCAGTAGCTCGGCTAGCGTGGCGTGCTTTGGCAAGCGCATTCTCAACAAAGGTACCATAAGGCTCTTCAATTTCAGTTATACCCAAACTCGATTGCGGGATGACTTCAATATCAAGCGGTACAAATAATTGTCGTATTTCTTTAAACTTACCTGAGTTATTACTGGCAATGACGAGCTTTTGCATAATTTTATTAATCCGATGCGAGCGCTGATTTTTGCAAGGTAATCAGTTCCTGTATTCCTCGTTGAGCCATGTCCAACATAGCATTCAACTCGTTCCGGCTGAATGTTGCGCCTTCTGCAGTTCCTTGTATCTCCACCAAACCGAGATCCCCCGTCATCACGACATTCATGTCAGTATCACAAGTAGAATCTTCGGAATAATCTAAATCAATCAAGGGTACTCCATGATGCATGCCAACCGAGATAGCCGCAACGTGATCTCGAATTGGATTGCTTACGATCAACCGTTGCGCAAGCAAATGCTCGACTGCATCGTACAATGCTACAAACGCACCAGTAATACTTGCTGTTCTAGTTCCACCATCTGCTTGTATGACATCACAGTCAATCTGAATAGTACGTTCTCCTAATTTCTCCAGATTAATGATTGAGCGTAATGCTCGTCCTATCAAACGCTGAATTTCCATGGTGCGCCCTGATTGCTTGCCTTTTGCCGCCTCTCGCTGCATACGCTCGCTCGTCGAGCATGGCAGCATGCCATACTCAGCAGTCAACCACCCCTGCCCTGATCCTTTGAGAAAGGGAGGAACTTTGTCGACAATACTTGCCGTACACACGACTTTGGTATCCCCACACTCAATGAGTACAGCTCCTTCAGCATGCTTAGTATAACGACGAGTAATCTTGATCGGACGAATTTGGGTAAGAGCACGATTGTTATGACGAAACATCATTGGAGCCTATTATTGAAGATTTTCTGTTTTATATACAATTATTAAATTGTTCAGGTAGCAAAACGATAAGAAGTCGGTTTGGGTGGAGAGCCTGTTGATACTGTTAATACCTCATAACCGTTCTC
The DNA here is from genome assembly GCF_900107335.1 of Nitrosomonas sp. Nm58. Lineage (NCBI taxonomy): Bacteria > Pseudomonadati > Pseudomonadota > Betaproteobacteria > Nitrosomonadales > Nitrosomonadaceae > Nitrosomonas > Nitrosomonas sp. Nm58. Next base: position 5,306 of record NZ_FNPQ01000022.1, read on the forward strand.
GGTAACCAGCACTGTATGTTCCCATTGAGCTGATAAGCTGCGATCTTTAGTAATAACTGTCCAACCATCTGGTAGGGAACGGATAGCTGCCTTACCCGCATTGATCATAGGTTCTACTGTAAAAATCATTCCAGGTTTAAGCATTAGACCTGTTCCAGGACGCCCATAATGAAGAACCTGTGGCTCCTCGTGAAATTTTGCACCAATACCATGGCCACAAAACTCTTTCACTACGCCATAACCAGCACTCTCAGCTATCCGCTGAATAGCATGACCAATATCACCCAAATGTTTTCCAGGCCTGATTTCTTCTATCCCTTGCCACATCGATTCATAAGTCACCTCGCACAAGCGCCTAGCCTGTATTGATGGCTGCCCAACATAATACATCCGGCTGGTATCTCCATGATAATCATCATAGATTACCGTTACATCAATATTGACAATATCTCCTCCCTTCAATTTTTTATCCCCTGGAACACCATGACATACCTGATGGTTAATTGAGGTACAAATTGATTTTGGAAAAGGACTGTACCCTGGGGGAGCGTAATTAAGTGGTGCAGGTATAGTTTTTTGAACATCAACCATATAGTTGTGGCAAAGCCTATCAAGTTCACCAGTCGTAATTCCCGGAACAACATAGGGTGTAATGTAATCGAGGACCTCGGATGCTAATCTTCCAGCTATCCGCATTTTTTCAATTTCTTCAAGGGTTTTTATATGAACCGTCACAATTTCTTCCAAAGAATCCAACTATTACATAAAATAAATTTTTTATTTTTTATATTTTAGAGCTTACTACTTGTTTCTAGAAGCGCTCACATTCGGTTATTTCTAGCTTACTATCAGGAAATTGCTGTGCAAGCATAAAAATTTTTTCTTTCACTTCCTTTGTCGGTTCGCGAATAACGAATTTTACTTGCTCCAAACTCAATCTCCTCATATTTACGTTTAAAATACCCTTGCTTTTTAATTCTTCTATTAATTGTGTCGCTAAAGATCGTTCACGTAGCATGCCAAATGATATTGCGTTATGCCACTGACTATACTCATTATTTTGAATATACTGGTAAGGCATATTGAGTTTTTGTAGCTTATTAATTTGCCTTTTAATTTCACGCTCTGTTTTGGGGGAAAGAATATATACCCAATGCACAATAATCTCACCTGCGGGTAACTCACTTAAGTAACTATCTAATTCCAGTTCTGAAATATTATTTTTGATTCGCTGCAAATCAATACCAAATAAATTTCCCCATTTTAAGCATGCTACTCGTGAGGGTAATAATCTTATTTCTTCTAAATACGATTGCGTAATATGTACTTTATTTGTTCGATTCGATTCTAGCTGAATGATCATCAAAAAAACTATGTTAACAAGCAATAATAAGAAGAAAAATATTTTCATTCTGATGGATTATTAGCTATGACCGTTTACTGTTATTAATAAACCTTGTTAGAATGCGTTACTGAATACAGCGCTTTTCTTTTTATGAAAACCTTAAAAACCTTAAAATCTTCAAAATATGAAATTCATTAAAAATACTGCAGTCGTTTTTGCATTTATATTTTCAAATCAAGTTTTTGCCGATACATCTAATGCTCATGGTGATCCTGAAAAAGGCAAAGAAATTGCTATGGGTGTTTGTTCTGGCTGCCATAATGCCGATGGCAATAGCGTTATCCCAAGCAACCCGACTCTTGCTGGCCAGCATGCAGAGTATATCACCAAGCAATTAATGGATTTCAAGGTGGAAGGTGATTCACCGGCAAAACGCGATAATCCGACGATGGCCTCCATGGTTGCAGCATTAACTATAGATGACATGAAGAATCTTAGTGCCTACTATGCTCAACAAAAGACCAAAGTTGAAACTATTAGTGATGGCGATAAATCATTACTAGAAATAGGCAAAAGAGTATATGATGGCGGTAATTTAGAACATAATGTACCAGCTTGCTCAAGCTGTCATTCCCCTAACGGTGCAGGTATTCCTCCTCATTATCCTAAACTCGCAGGCCAGCATACAATCTACACGATTTCGCAATTAGAAGCATTTCGTCAGGGAAGTCGCACCAATGACAAAAATCAAGAGATGCAAAAGGTTGTATTGCGCATGAGTGCGCAGGAAATGAAGGCTGTAGCTGAATATATTGCAACGTTACAGTAGATCAGAATTCTGTTGTAAAGATTAAAAAATAATTGTTAAGTTACCCCGTTGATATTACCGGAGTAACTTAACACTTCTATAATACCCAAGAACTAAAAATACGATCTGCTGCAAACAGTGTTTTGTCTATATCTTCATTATTGTGCATAATTGAGACAAAACCAGCCTCAAATGCAGATGGTGCAAAATAAATACCTTCTTGTAGCATCGCATGAAAAAAGCGATTAAATGCTTCTTTATCGCATGCCATTACATCTGCAAAACTCTTGGGTAGTTCCTTACAAAAATATAAGCCAAACATTCCACCCACTGACTGAGCACAAAAATCCACGCCATGTTTATTGGCAGCAACAGTTAATCCTTGAGTCAGTTGATGAGTTTTAGCTGCAAGTGTTTCATAAAACCCAGGCACTTGCACTTCTCTTAACGTGGCTAATCCAGCAGCAACTGCCACTGGATTACCCGATAAGGTACCTGCTTGATATACTGAACCAAGGGGAGCTAAACATTGCATAATATCTCGCCGCCCTCCGAATGCAGCCATAGGCATACCCCCCCCTATCACTTTACCAAGTATCGTCAGGTCAGGTTTAATCTGGTAAAGTCCTTGGGCACATTCCAGACCTACGCGAAATCCCGTCATAACTTCGTCAAAAATCAGTACGCTAGCATGTTTTGTACATAGCCTTCTTAAGGCCGCTAAGAAATCCGGCGCTGCTTTTACCAGATTCATATTACCTGCGACTGGCTCAACGATAACAGCGGCAATTTCCTTGCCAATTTCATTAAAGATCTTTTCCAGGCCATCGACATCGTTATAACTTAATACTAGAGTATGAGCTGCAGTCTCAGGTGGAACACCGGCTGAACTTGGATGACCAAAAGTCAATGCACCAGAACCTGCTTTTACCAATAATGCATCATCATGACCATGATAGCATCCCTCAAATTTAATAATGCGGCTTCTACCTGTATAGCCTCGTGCTAAACGAATAGCGCTCATCCCAGCTTCAGTACCTGAACTCACCAAACGTACCTGCTCTATTGAAGGGAGCAATCTGCAGAGAAGTTCAGCAATTTCCAATTCTGCTTCAGTGGGAGCCCCAAAGGATAATCCATTCTGTGCCGCTTCCTGAACTGCTTTAACTACTTTTGGATGAGCATGACCAAGGATAAGTGGCCCCCATGAGCCGACATAATCTATGTAGGATTTTCCATCCACATCCCAGAAATAGGCGCCCTGACCACGTTTGAAAAAAATAGGCGTGCCGCCAACAGATTTAAAAGCGCGCACAGGCGAGTTCACGCCGCCAGGAATATATTTTTGGGAAGATTCATATAATTGTTGATTAAGTGAAGTCATTTACTTACTCGTTATTAGGATGAAGAAGAAAAAGTCTGATCAGTTTTCAAAAATAACTGGGTAAAATTTTTTGCTACGAATCGAATATTTTGAGCACCATATAACCCATGACTAACCGCGATAGAATCACTTCCATGATTGATCAGTGAAGCGGCATTTGCCAAAGTGATGCCACCAATTGCAACGATGGGGATGCCCAGTTTATTCTTTGCTTCAGATAACAAATCAGTTGATGCTCTTACTGTATTAGTTTTAGTTTTTGAGTGAAAAAAAGCACCAAATGCGACATAATCAGCTCCCTGTCTTTCTGCCTCAAGAGCCAATTCGAGTTGATTATAGCAGGACACACCAATAATTTTATCTTGTCCTAAATAATTCCTAGCATCACAAATAGCGATATCTTCTTTTCCAACATGCACCCCATCTGCGTCGACTTCTATGGCCAGATCATAATGATCATTAATGATAAAAAAAACATTGTGTTGCTTGCAAAGTCTGGCTAGTGCTCTTGCCTGATGTAGTCGCAATATAGAATCAGCGATTTTATTTCGATATTGAACATATTGAACGCCAGCCAGGAGGATTTGTTGCGTCATTGCACATAGTTGCACCGTATCAGCTATGTCGGGTGTAATGGCATATAAGCCATTAATTCCATAAGAAATCATTGAGAATCACTACTTTCCTTCTTCTACTTTATCTTCATCACACGCCCAGAAGAATCTATCTGGCAGGTATTGACCCATCCCGGGACGAAATCCTGATTTCAGGGCATGCCAAGTATAGTCTTGCGCTTCATAAACACTTTCAGCAATCGGCAAACCATGTGCGAGAGAAGCAGCAATTGCTGATGACAACGTACAGCCCGATCCATGGTAAGCACCGGGCAATCGCTGCCACTCATCTGAACGGACAACACCTCCAGAATCATACAATGTATTAATTACTTTGACGGTATTTTCATGAGTACCTGTAATCAAGGCATATTCGCACCCCATCTGCAATAGACGGTCTGCACTCTGCCTCAAATCAATAATCTCCAATTCGTCCTCATTCTCAAGCACCAGTCGCCTTGCTTCTATGCTGTTTGGTGTAATAATCGTAACTTGCGGAATCAATAAATCACGAATAGCTGTGATTATTTGCTCATTAGCGAGTGGATCGCCACGACCAGAGGCAAGAATCGGATCAAGAACTACCGGAATATTTGGGTAATCGGCAATTATTTCAGCTATGGCTACGACAGCTTCAACACTGCCGAGCAAGCCTATTTTGAAAGCGTCTACTGGCATATCTTCAAGCACGATACGAGCTTGATCTGCAACCCACTCAGAATCTAATGACATTATATTCTCAACACCAACAGTGTCTTGAATGGTCACCGCAGTGATGACGGAAAGTGGGTGACAACCCATACTTGCTAATGTGAGAATATCAGCTTGTATACCTGCGCCACCGCTTGGGTCGCTTGCAGCAAATGATAATACTTTTGGGGGTGGTTGAGACATGCAATAATACCGTAAAATATAATTTTAACTTAAAAGGATGTTTCTATCTATCATGTCAGCCGATGAAAATCAGGTTTATCACCGATACATGTGTTTGATCTGTGGTTATATCTATGACGAAGCCGAAGGTGCGCCGCAAGAAGGGATTCCTCCTGGAACACGATGGGAAGATGTGCCGATTAATTGGACTTGCCCTGAATGTGGGGCGCGTAAAGAAGACTTCGAAATGATAAAAATATAATGCGCATACTTCACACGATGTTGAGAGTAGGTAATCTCGAAAAATCTATTCATTTTTATACCAATATTTTGGGTATGAAAATCTTGCGCCAGAAAGAATACCCAGATGGAAAATTCACACTGGTATTTATCGGTTATCAAAATGAATCAGAAGGGAGTGTTTTAGAATTAACCTATAATTGGGGAATAGAAAAATATGTTCTTGGAACAGCTTTTGGTCATATTGCAATAGAAGTAGATGATGCTTATGAAGCATGTGAAAAAATAAAAAAACTGGGAGGTAAAGTAACGCGTGAAGCTGGTCCAATGAAACATGGTTCTACCATTATCGCATTTGTTGAAGATCCAGATAGTTATAAAATTGAGCTTATTCAAAAAAAGTGAAATGAAAATGAATTAGTATATTAATAAACTATATAAAGATCATCAACCCATCTAATTGCTGTTACCAAGATTGAAGATAATGCTAAAAGATATTTAACATATATTAATAATTAGCTAATTTAGAAATCGTTGGTAATAGCAGCAATTATTTTTGATGAGTGTAAAGAGAATTTCTCCAAGTTATCTGCACAATAAAAAGACCGTAGGTTTCTTATTAATTTCTGGTAGATAACTTCTCCATGCCTTAATCTTTTTTGTGACAATATATTGATCCTTTAAAGTAAGATTGCTGGCAATACATAAATCAGTCTCATCACTACAATTTTGAACTAATATTTCAAGCAATTTTTGATTTCGATATGGGGTTTCTATAAAGATCTGGGTTTGATTAGTCCTTGCTGATTCTTCATCTAATTGGATAATTTTCTTGATGCGCAGTTCGTTTTTAATAGGTAAATAACCATGAAAACGAAAACCCTGCCCATTCAATCCAGATGCCATTAATGCCAATAAAATGGATGATGGCCCCACAAGCGGAACAATAGATGCATGCTTTTGATGAGCAGCTCGCACGAGATTAGCACCTGGATCAGCAACGGCCGGGCAACCCGCTTCTGATAATAGTCCTATATCATTTCCTGCAAGTAATGGTTCAAGTAGCTGATCGATTTCGTTTAAGCCGGTATGTTCATTCAAGACCTGCATTTCAATTTCCTGTAAAGGCCGTATACATCCAATTCGTTTCAGAAAATGCCTAGCAGTCTTTGGATGCTCAACAATAAAATATTTGAGTCTAGCAATACGTTGCTGCACATTTTCAGGAATGATCTCAGCAAGCTCTACTTCTCCTAATGGAGCTGGTATAAGGAAAAGTGTGCCAGGATGCATACTGCAGAATATCTCTAAGTAATCGTTGCTATTAAATTAATGGAGCACTCTTGGAACACTCAAAATGAATTCAGGAATATCTACGGTAAAATGAAAGCCGTCCTCAGCGACCATCTGATAACTACCCTTCATTAAGCCAGCCAGGGAGGAAATCGCGGTACCGCTGGTATATTCAAAACTATCACCAGGTTTAAGGAGTGGCTGCTCACCTACCACACCCAAACCTCTAACTTCGTGAATATTGCCATCTCCACTGCTAATAATCCAATGGCGGCTTATTAGCTGTGATGCCACCGTCCCTGTATTGGAAATAGTAATGGTATAGGCAAATACGTGGCGATCTGCTTCTTCATCTGATTGTTCGGGCAAGTATGTAGTGCGGACCGATACATCAATATCGTATTTTTTCTCGTCATTCATAATCTATTATATTCCACACATTTTTCAAATTACAGCAAGTTGCTTACCTAAATTAAAACTAAATATAACCTCATATTGTAATAGCGTAATCTTAATTAATGCCCTGGTATAAAGTTGAGTAAACTACTTTCCTACTTTCTCCAAAACGCAGCAGTAAATACGATCAACAAAGTATAAAACTCCAGCCTTCCCAATAACATGGCAAAACTGCATATCCAGATCTGAAAATCCGTCAAAGAAGCATAGGTAGTGGCTGGCCCGATCTGATTAAGCCCTGGCCCCAGATTATTGATAGATGCAACAGTAGCCGAGAACGCTGTTATTTCATCCAGGCCACTTAATGTCAGCACCATAGTCATGAGAATCATGCTCACCAAATAAACAAATAAAAAAACGAACACTGCAAAGATAATTCGATTAGCAACGACACTTCTCCCTAGCTTGACAGGTGAAACAGCTTGGGGATGCATAATCGTGATCATCTCACGAAAAAACTGCTGATATAAAATCCTTGCACGGATCATTTTAACTCCCCCTCCCGTTGATCCCGAGGAAGTACAAAAGCCGGATAAAAACAGCATCCATAACGGAGCAAATATTGGCCATAAACTATAATCAGCATTACTGTATCCGGTAGTCGTCGCAACGGAAACAACATTAAAAGATGCATAGCGCAGTGCTGTTAATGGATCGGTATAAACCCCTGTAAACCATAGATAGCCAGCAAGTACTATACAGCTCGCCAATACGATAAAAAAATAAGGCTTTATCTCAGGATCATAGTAATACGGCGAAATACTCCTTGCCCGCCAGACTAAAAAGTGCGTCGCAAAATTGATACCACCAATCAGCATGAATATGATTGCAACCAACTCGATTATGGGTGAATCCCAATAGCCATAGCTCGCATCGTGCGAAGAAAAGCCTCCTAACCCCAGGGTTGTGAATGCATGCATGACCGCATCGAACCAGTTCATTCCCGCTAGCTTATATGCGATCACACAAATCAGCGTAAGCGCCACATACACCAACCATAGCCCTTTTGCTGTCTCGGCAATGCGAGGTGTCAACTTGGACTCTTTCATGGGACCAGGTATTTCGGCCTTGAGGATCTGTCTACCTCCTACGCCTAACATGGGCAGAATGGCAACGGCGAGTACGATTAATCCCATACCCCCCAGCCATACCATTTCACCTCGCCACAGATTGATCGAGTAAGGCAGTGTATCCAGGCCCGTCAAAACCGTTCCACCGGTAGCAGTCAATGCAGATGTTGCTTCATAGTATGCTTTGGCAAAGCTGATTTCCGGAAAAAAACGCAATAAAGGCAGCATGCCGAAAAAAGGAAGAAGGAGCCAAACCAGCACGACCAATAAAAAACCATCACGGATCTGTAGCTCACGCTTATAGCGACGTGTCATCAATGCGATAGCAGCGCCACAGATCAATGTTATCTGAATAGCCCCACCAAAAACAGCAGATGAGCCATCTTCCGACCAGTATGCAATACCGTACGGTACCAGCATCGTCAGGCCGAATACGAGAATAATTTTACTAAGTATATTGGCAACTGACAAAAAATGATTCATAAAGCGATCAATTATAAAAAGGATGCGCTAACCTGAAATAACCTTTCAATTTGCCGAATCATTTTCTTATTGACAACAAACAGGATTACGTGATCATCTGATTCAATAACTGTATCGTGGTGTGCAATAATGACGCGTGCCTTATCCTGATCTTCGATAGGAATATCTTCACCAATATCGCGTGTACTCATCCATCTCTTGTCCTTGAGTGGTAAACCACGCACGATAGCACCGATCGTTGCACCCTTTGGCAATTTGATATCTTCTATTTTGCGCCCTACTACATTGGATGATTTGGTATCGCCATGCGCCACCACTTCAAGCGCCTCAGCTGCTCCTCGGCGCAAGCTATGAACTGCTGCCACATCACCCTGCCGAACGTAAGCAAGTAATGAACCGATCGTTACTTGTGCAGGTGAAATTGCAATATCGATTCTATCGCTTTGAACCAAATCGACATATACACTTCGGTTGATCAGAGCAATCACCTTATGCGCGCCCATACGTTTAGCCAACAATGATGCCATGATGTTATTCTCATCATCATTGGTCAGTGCACAAAATACATCCATTTCAGCTATATTCTCACTCTCCAGCAATTCTTCATCCGTGACATCACCATGCAGCACCAATGCATTTTGTAGATCCTGGGCCAGAAGCTCACATACCTTGCCATCACGTTCGATGATCCTAACTTGATAATCTTTCTCCAGCGCTTCTGCAAGACGTCTGCCAATCTTCCCGCCTCCTGCAATCATGACACGCTTGACCGGTTTATCCATGCTGCGTAATTCACTCATTACGACCCGAATATCCTTAGTCGCCGCAATAAAGAAAACTTCATCTCCAGCCTCAATGACAGTGTTTCCTTCAGGAATAATGGGACGATCTTTGCGGAATATCGCTGCTACCCGTGTATCGACATTGGGGACATGCTTACGTAATTCCCGTAATGGATGTCCTACCAGCGGCCCTCCTTGCAGTGCTCTCACAGCGACCAGGCTTACTTTACCCGAAGCAAAATCAAGCACCTGTAATGCTTCTGGAAATTCGATTAACTTCTCAATATATTGAGTCAGTATCTGCTCAGGGTAAATAGCATAATCAACACAAAAATTTTTCTGTGAAAAGATATCAGGATGCTCTAGATAATCGCTCGCACGAATTCGAGCAATTTTGGTAGGCGTATTAAATAAGCTGGCAGCAATCTTACAGGCTACCAGATTGATTTCATCACTCTCGGTAACCGCTAGTACCATATCTGTATCTTCAGCACCCGCCCGTTTAAGTACGGAAGGATGCGATGCATTACCGACTACTGTTCTCAAATCAAGGCGATCTTGCAATAAGGCAAGTTGATTAGCTGCAATATCAACCACAGTAATATCATTTGCCTCACCTACCAGACTTTCGGCGACAGTAGAACCTACTCGACCAGCTCCTAGAATGAGAATTTTCAATTCTGCAACCTGTTTCTGGAATAAATATATTAGAAAGCTTGCAAAAGCATCTTACAGCGCAGCAATCTAACCATTTTGATAATGTGCCCTCACCCAGTCGCGCCATTGTATAAACAATGCGGGGTCAAGCGCAGCAATCACGGAGCGTCGCCACGGTGATCCTGCCCAATAATCATCCTGATCAAAGCTACACATGGATCCGCCCGCTTCTTCCAGAATCAGGCAACCGGCAGCATAATCCCAAGGCTTTTGGCCGCCATGTAGATATAGATCAAAGTAACCTGCGGCGGTATAGCACCATTCCAAAGCACAAGCACCATAGTTACGCTGTGAAGCATAGGGAGGATAAGCCGCTATTTTCTCAGCCAGCTTACGATCTAAACGCTTAAAATCAACATTTGCTATTGCACTTCGTAAACTTATCTCACGCTTTCTTATTGGTAACGCAACCCCATTTAGGTACGCACCTTTGCCTTTTTCGGCATAAAACAATTCTTTGGTAACAGGATTATAGATAACGCCCAGGACACTCCTGCCCTTGCGCATCAGTGCGACAGAAACCCCGAAATAGGGGAGGCCATTAAAAAAATTGGAAGTGCCATCAATTGGATCAATGTTCCAGAGTCCAGCATCGCCCGCTTCCCACTGGACGAGCTGTTGCTGCTCAGACATCTCCTCACCCATTATGGCGGCAGGGTAAAGTTTTTGCAGCTTGCTTAGCAAACTTTCCTGCGCTGCTAAATCGGCCTCGGTATAAAAGCTGCCATCTACTTTATGTTGGCGCGTAACTTGCATATATCGCGGCATAATTTCTTCCTGTGCGACTTCCTTCACCGCAGCGATAACTTGTTCCAGCATGTTCAGTCAGCCCGCCATTTAATCGAACACCCAATGCTGGGTATTTGATCCTTTGGCCCCTGTCCTGTTCGAGCAACTTGCACCATCGCTTCAAACAAATCACGGCGAACGTCGATAGGTGCTGCTTCCTTGCGGGATGCATCCAATCGCCCGCGGTACTGTAATTCCAATTGGCCATTGAAGCCAAAAAAATCTGGCGTACACACTGCCCCGTAAGCTTTTGCAATTTGTTGAGTTTCATCCCACACGTAGGGAAATAGATAATCAAACTCCTTAGCTATTTTGACCATATTGTCAAAAGAATCTTCAGGATAATCCATAGGATCATTCGACATGATCGCAATTGCGCCTATTCCATATGCAGCCAACTCTTTTACATCGCGAATAATACGTTCACGGATTGCTTTCACATACGGACAATGATTACAAATAAACATCACCAATAGTCCATTTTCCCTTCTTGCAGAAGCTAGGTTATAACGTTTCCCATCCACTCCGGGCAAATCAAAATCGATTGCTTTCCAGCCAAAATCGCAAATAGGCGTTTCAAGACTTGCCATATTTTTCTCCTCATCGAAGGTCTTATTTATCTTTGATATATTATCATGGATGGAACTGTAACCAGCCTTCTCTCGGGCCATCACTACTATGACTGCACGTTTTTACTATCCTGATCGCATGATTCCGGGTCAAATCGTTACATTACCCACAAGCACTAGTCATCATGTCACATGTGTTCTACGGCTTAAGCAAGGTGACAAAATAACATTGTTTAATGGGGAAGGCGGAGAATTCTCAGGAATAATCAAATGCACTGATAAATCAAGAAATACTGTCATGATCTCACAATTTCATGAAATTGAACGTGAGTCACCACTTTCTATCAGCTTGGTTCAAGCTGTTTCCTCCAATGAAAAAATGGATTGGATCATACAAAAATCGGTTGAGTTAGGTGTCAACAGTATTCAGCCTGTTACAGCAAATCGCAGTGTTGTTCGACTTTCCAAAGAGCGCGCAAATAAACGTCTGCTACACTGGCAACAAGTGATTATTGCTGCTTGCGAACAATGTGGCAGAAACCGTATTCCGAAACTCTTACCGCTGCTGACATTATCAGATTGGTTTAGCCAACAGTTTGAAGATAAGCAAAAAAATATTGAAAATAGGCATGCTCATAATTTTTTGCTTTCAGTGACAGCAAATGAACGCCTATCCGGATTCCCGCTACCAATGACGGAAACACCCCTAATATTGCTTGTCGGCCCTGAAGGAGGTTTTACAATAGAAGAAGAAAAAACAGCTTATGCTGCGGGGTTTGTTTCAATTTGCTTAGGCCAGCGCATCCTGCGAACAGAAAGCGCAGCGCTTGCCGCTATAGCGGCAATGCAGACTTTATGGGGAGATTATTAAATCGGTTGTTAGATTTACAGCTTGGGATAATTGTTTTTCTTGCGGAAAGCATATTATGAATTGCTTATTCTCCAATAAACTTCTTATGCCAACATACTCTCATGAAAAAGCTGATTGATCATCATATCCACAACATCATTATCTGAACATGACACGCAATACTGATTTTGTCACTTGGTTCCGTTCCGTTGCACCTTATATCAACGCATTTCGTGGTAAAACTTTTGTGGTCGCATTTGGCGGTGAAGTCGTGGCCAATGAAAATTTTGTTGAACTGGTACACGATTTCAATCTATTAGCAAGCCTTGGAATTCAACTGATTCTCGTGCATGGCGCGCGACCGCAAATTGAATCTCAATTGCAGCAACAGAACTTACAAGTCATGTATATAAATGGAATACGCGTGACAGATACTGCCACACTTCAGTGTGTTAAAGAATCAGTCGGGAAAGTTCGCGTCGAAATTGAAGCCTTGATGTCGATGGGGTTGCCTAATTCACCCATGGCCAATGCCGCCATTCATGTTGCAAGCGGTAACTTCGTAACAGCCCGTCCCATCGGTATTCTTGAGGGTACTGATTTGATGTATACCGGAGAGGTACGGAAAATTAACACCTCGGTTATCCGCGCCCGACTGGAAAATGGGGAAATCGTTTTACTCTCGCCACTGGGCTACTCACCCACCGGTGAAATCTTTAATCTCACACTAGAAAATGTTGCAACCGAAGTCGCTATTGCCCTTCAAGCAGAAAAACTTATTTTTCTAATGAATCCACTTGGCATCATGCATGAGTCTACGGAACGAGGTGGCGCTTTATGGCGTGAATTGACTATTACGGAGGCAAAATCAGTACTGAGAAAACTTGCCGCACCAGTTGATTTAGCAGATGATATTCAGTTATACCTCCCTTGCGCGGTACATGCTTGTGAGAATGGGGTAGCACGAGTTCATCTAATCAGCCGTCATATAGAGGGTGCTTTATTGCAAGAATTATTTAGCCACGAGGGTATCGGCAGTATGATTACGCAAGGTCCGCTACAAACCATACGCGGCGCCCAAATAGAAGATATAGGCGGTATCCTGCAATTAATTGAACCACTGGAAAATGAAGGCGTACTGGTACGACGCAATCGTGAACTATTAGAAATCGAGATTGATCGTTTTACCGTTCTAGAGCACGATAACATGATCATTGCCTGTGCCGCCCTTTACCCATTTCCTGATGAGAATGCTTGCGAGTTGGCTTGCCTTGCGGTCCATCCACACTATCGCAGAACAGGTTGCGCCAGTAATTTACTTAAACATATTGAACACCAGGCCCAAGTGCGAGGCTACCTCAAATTATTCGTCCTGACAACGCGGACAGCCCATTGGTTTATTGAGCGGGGTTTTACGGAAACTACACCAGACAAACTGCCCAAAAGCAAACAGAATCTTTACAATTACCGGCGCCGCTCAAAAGTATTCATGAAAAAAATATAAATCTGGGGTAATAGCAAGAATCAACGAAGTGCAGAATTCTCTGTTGAACAGTAGAACTTTTCACGACCAACCGAGGAAAATAGGATCAATAAAAATGCCAAAGTAATAACTGTCCTAAATCACTCTTTATCTCAAACCCATTACATCAAGATGAAAATGAATGTAATCCAGAGTGTTGCGTTACAATAGCACCTTGACAATCGTTTGTTTTTATATGCCTTATAATCGAGAATAATCCATTTTCCTTTATTGACCTGTTGGGAAAACTAAATGACAAGAATAGTAAAATGTATCAAGCTAAGGCGCGAAGCAGAGGGATTGGATTTCCCCACTTTCCCAGGTGAGTTGGGAAAGCGCATTTTTGAAAATGTATCTAAAGAAGCTTGGAATCAGTGGATTCAGCACCAAACTATGCTGGTTAACGAATATCGCCTGAATCTCGCCGATATCAAGGCACGCAAATATCTCGCAGCACAAATGGAGGCTTATTTTTTTGGTGACGGCGCTGATCAGCCAACCGGTTATATCCCACCTGACAAGTAAGTTTATAATAAGAATACAGTACTCTACATTAATAGATACCGGATTACCGCCATAAAGCAAGACAAGCCGAAAATGCTAGATCCATCCAATATAAGTGATTTGATTAGCCCTGCCCCATTTCTCAACCGGGAACTTAGTCAGATTGAGTTTAACCGACGTGTGCTTGCTCAGGCCGAAAACAAAGATACGCCATTATTGGAAAGATTACGATTCCTCTGCATCGTCAGCAGTAACTTCGATGAATTTTTTGAAGTTCGTGTTGCTGGGTTAAAAGAACAAATCAAATTGAATACACCCGGCTTTGGGTCAGATGGTATGCTGCCTCGCCAAACTTTCAAACTGGTTTCCGAAAAAACGCACCAAATTGTTTCGCAACAATATCGGTTACTCAATGAAAGCATTCTGCCGAAATTAGTACAACATGGTATTCGCTTCCTTCGTAGAAGTAACTGGAACGACCATCAACGCGAATGGATTAAAGCTTATTTCTTTCGTGAGCTTATGCCCATGTTAACACCGATTGGTCTAGATCCTTCCCACCCTTTCCCGCGGGTATTGAACAAAAGTCTTAATTTTGCGGTAGAGCTGGAAGGGAAAGATGCTTTTGGACGCAATTCTGGAATGGCAATAGTTCAGGCGCCACGAATTCTTCCTCGTATCATACGACTTCCCAATGAAGTCAGCACTGAAGAATATAGTTTTATATTTTTATCTTCGATTCTCCATGCACACGTAAGCGAATTGTTTGTCGGCATGCAAGCGATTGGCTGTTTTCAATTTCGCGTCACCCGTAATAGTGATCTGTTCGTTGATGAAGAGGAAATCAAAGATTTGCGCATTGCCTTGGAGGGTGAATTACCTCAACGCCATCTTGGTAATGCTGTACGACTCGAAGTGGCAGATAACTGTCCACCGCACATGTCCGAATTTTTGCTCGGTCAGTTTGGCCTTACTCAAGATGATTTATATCAGGTCAATGGGCCAGTCAATCTGGTACGTCTTATGCAAGTTCCGGACCAAATTGATCGTCCAGAATTAAAATTTCCTCTATTCATTCCAGGCCTACCTTTTTCCACCCAGAAAAAGAAAACCTCAGATATTTTCCAGATGATTCGCAAGAACGATATTTTATTGCATCATCCATATCAATCATTCCAGCCTGTTATACAGTTTATCCAGCAAGCATCAGTAGATCCAGATGTCGTCGCTGTCAAACAAACAGTTTATCGAACAGGTTCAGATTCTACTGTGATGGAAGCACTTATAGCCGCAGCCAGTCGAGGAAAGGAAGTTACGGTAGTTGTCGAGCTGCTGGCTCGATTTGATGAGGAAGCCAATATTAATTGGGCCAGTCGACTCGAAGAAGTGGGTGCTCATGTTGTTTATGGTGTTGTCGGTCACAAGACTCACTCCAAGATGGCAATGGTTGTGCGACGTGAAGAAGGCAAACTACGTCGTTATGTACATCTCAGTACAGGTAATTATCATCCTGGAACGGCCCGACTCTATACTGATTTCGGATTACTTACTTACCATGAAGAAATCTGTGCCGATGTCAATGAAGTTTTTTTGCAACTGACTAGTCTTGGGAAGGCCAGTAAATTGAAGCATCTATGGCAATCCCCTTTTACTCTTCATAGTCAAATTCTAAATGCTATTAGAAATGAAATGGAGAATGCCAAAGCAGGTAAACCCGCTGGAATCATTGCCAAAATGAATGCACTGCTAGAACCCAATATCATTCAAGCATTATATGCTGCCTCTCAAGCCGGCGTAAAAATCCAACTCATCACACGAGGTGCATGCGCTTTACGACCAGGGGTACCCGGTATGTCAGAAAATATTAAAGTACGTTCTATCATTGGGCGCTTTCTTGAACATACACGCATTTTTTATTTCCGTAACAATAATTATCACAATGTTTATTTATCCAGCGCTGACTGGATGGATCGTAATTTCTTTCGTCGCATTGAAATCTGTTTCCCAGTGCTGGATCCACGCCTGAAAAAGCGTGTAATCTCTGAAGGCCTAAATCCTTATCTCAGAGATAATACCCAAGCTTGGGAAATGGATGCCAATGGTCATTATAAATGTAAATCTGTTCGACCTGGCCGGCGTTTCAGTGCTCAAGAAGCATTGCTTACAAAACTAGCGGCAGCAAAACAAAGCTAAAACTGATGGACCTGGAACGATGCCTAAAGAAATCGAACTCAAGCTAACGCTACCCGCTAACTGTATTAAATACCTGCATCATTTACCGCTACTTGACGCTTTGAGCATTTCCAAGCCCGCCAAACAAAAGCTTCATACGATTTACTACGACACACCGGATTTAGCTTTAAAAAAACAGCATTGTGCACTACGCCTACGTCGAATTGGAAAACATTGGATACAGACCATCAAAACAGAAGGCAGTGTCGCATCCGGACTGCATGAACGCGACGAATGGGAAGTGGCTGTCACCACAAATCAGCTTGATTTCACTCAGTTAAGTGACCCTAAACTGATCAAATTATTGAGTCACTCTAATTTAAGTAAACAGCTACAGCAGATATTCATTACAGAATTTACTCGCTATACACGTATTCTGCAAATGAGTGATGGTAGTCAAATCGAGTTTTGCCTTGATCATGGCAAAATTAGCGTAGACCACACAAAGGAACCCTTCACTGAAGTCGAGCTTGAATTGAAATCGGGCAAACCAGTCCAATTATTTCAGCTTGCGCTTGCACTTGAGCAGGCACTTCCATTTCCAGTCAGGTTGGAGAATATAAGTAAAGCTGAGCGCGGCTATATACTTTATACAGGACAGAATATCCCTCCCGTTAAAGCCTTGCCTGTTGTGCTTAAGGCTGATATGGATCTAGTCACGGTATTTATCCTAATCGCACAGAATTGCCTTGATCAATTGACCAGGAATGAACATGGTGTATTGGCAGGTAACGATATCGAATATCTCCATCAAATGCGTGTTGCGCTACGCCGACTCCGCTCTGCATTTGATGTTTTTTCCACTGTTATCGTAAATAAAGCGCCTATCGTACATGAGCTTAAGTGGTTAACCCGCCAATTAAACCCAGCACGTAATTGGGATGTTTTTGTTACGGAACAAATTTCCCAAATTCATCATATTTTTGCAAAACATGCAGGTATAGCTGCACTCATAAAAACGTGTGAAGTATTACGCAAAAAACATAATAAAGCCGCACGCAATAGTATCAGATCGAAACGTTATACAGAATTGATACTGAAACTGAATTTATGGCTTGATGAAGTGCTCGAATATTCAACTCGATCGCATAGTTTAAAGAGCACGGCTAAGATAGCATTAAGTGAATTTACGGGATCCTTGCTGACAAATCATCATCAGCAAATCCTTAGGGTTGGAAAAGAAATTGAAAAACTTGATGCAACATCACTCCACGCTCTCCGCATTAGCATAAAGAAACAACGTTATGCTATGGAATTTCTTCAAACCCTCTATTCACCGGAAAAAGTTAAAAAATATATTCGCTCACTATCCGAGCTACAAGATATTCTTGGCGCCATCAATGACAGTGCAAATACCCAGAAGCTTCTTGAAGAAATTCCGAGTTCGAAGACAAAGGCATTAATGTCACGAGAAGCTATTGGTATCATTGTGGGATGGAATAGGCTGCATCTAGAACAGAAAAAAGCGGAGCTTAAGCGTACCCTGCTACCTTTCTATGATACGCCCCTTTTCTGGGAAGTTTATTGAGACACGATGACATGGCCTAATAGACCCGGACATTCCAGTTAAGAGAAAATAGTCTTAATTGGAGGAAAAATGATAACAACGAAGCAGTACACAAAAGAATTCAAGCTAGATGCAACCAGCCTGGTTCTGGACCAGGGATATACGATAACAGAAGCAGCCTGAAGCCTAGAAATTAACACCAACATACTCAGGCGATGGATCAAGGAATATCAGGTAGATGATAATGGGCAAACATTCCGTGGCAATGGAAAACTGACGCCGGAACAAGAAGAAATCCGACGTCTGAAAGTACAGATCAGGCAACTCAAGCTGGAGAGACAGATATTAAAGGAAGCAACGGTCTTCTTCGCGAAAGAAACGAAGTGAAATATTCGTTCATTACCCAAAAGAAGAAGACCAGCCCAGTTGGTCGTTGGAGAGCCCGGAGCCTGATGCGGGAAGCCGGAGTACACGTAAAATATCGGAATAAATATAAAGTAATAACAAATAGTAAACACAATCAACCGGTGTTTGAAAATAGATTGAACCGGCAGTTTGATGTTGCAAGCTCGAATCAAGTATAGAAGCTGTCTGGTAAAACATTAGACAGACGCATTTTTCAAGTGTTATTTTCATCATGGCGATTCGAATCATATTTTCGGCAGTGCCGGTCAGGATC
This sequence comes from Nitrosomonas sp. Nm58, assembly GCF_900107335.1. Classification (NCBI taxonomy): domain Bacteria; kingdom Pseudomonadati; phylum Pseudomonadota; class Betaproteobacteria; order Nitrosomonadales; family Nitrosomonadaceae; genus Nitrosomonas; species Nitrosomonas sp. Nm58. The sequence continues at coordinate 24,023 of NZ_FNPQ01000022.1, forward strand.
TCGAAGTCCTTTGATAAACGGCGAAAGTTACCCAACCAAGAGAACGTGCGTTCGACCACCCACCGCTTCGGTAAAACAGCCCATTTACCTTCGACTTTTTCTGAAATGTGCAAGGCCAGGTCTAACCCATTAGCTGCGAAGTCAACCGCTGTGCCTCGATAGCCGGTATCTCCCGGTCCCCTGAGAACGCTTTGAGTGAAGGGTATTTATTAACAACACCTTCCAACACACCGCAAGCACTTTTGGTATCGCGCAGGTTAGCGGCATGCACTTTCACGAGGAGTAAATTGCCGAGAATGTCTACCTCACTTAGCTTGTTATCAAAAAATACTTGATTCTAATGGAAATCGTTTTGCCAGACAGCTTCTTAAACAAGAATAGTGCCAGTGGCAACACTACCAAACCCGCAGTGCGGCGCAGCAGGATGTATTGCAGTATATTGCTGTGTTTTATAACAGCCACCGGCTGCATTTATACTCGGGATACAAAAGCCCCAATCAATATGAAACAGAAGCAGCAAAAATGATAAAAGTTACTTAACTGGGGTGTCTAGAATTAGTTGACCACGCCATGACTTCACTAAGACACAGAGCTCCCCTCCCTCGTCGCCGACGCGGCTTTAGCGAGGATTCCAGCAAGCGCTGCTCCAACCACGACTCAAACTCCTGGCAAAAGTCGTCAATCGCACAAAAAAATCGCTATAGTATCCATCAGAATCTGAGTCCTCTGATGATGAAGCTCTTTCCCAAAATCGTTTCATCATAAGAAATTCAGATTCCTTTTACAGCTTTTCTTACGTCGAACTCACGTTATTTTACTTTTTTATATAAGCAAGATTGAAGAAGCGTGGCAAAAAGTAAGACTGCTGGATACTCTGAGAATAATCAACCCAATTTCCAGCAGCCGTTTTATACCCTCTTGCTTAAGAGTATTTAGGTAATAATAGGATTTAATTCACCTTTTGCATATTTAGTAGCCATTTCATCTAGCATGATCGGTTTAATTTTACTTGCCTGCCCTGCGCTACCAAATGCTTCAAACCGTGCTTTACAAATTTCCTTAGCGGCTACGGTAGCATCCTTCAGGAATTTTCTAGGATCAAACTCACTCTTGTTCTTAGCTAAGTGCCGACGAATTGCTCCGGTCATAGCTAATCGAATATCCGTATCGATATTAACCTTACGCACACCGTTTTTGATACCTTCTTGAATTTCCTCTACAGGCACACCGTAAGTTTCTTTCATTTCGCCACCATATTCACGGATGATTTCAAGCCACTCTTGAGGAACAGAACTGGAGCCATGCATCACTAAATGTGTATTAGGGATTCTTTTATGGATTTCTTTGATCCGTTCAATAGCCAAAATATCGCCCGTTGGTTTCCGTGTAAATTTGTAGGCACCATGGGATGTGCCAATTGCAATGGCAAGTGCATCCACGCCAGTTTTTTTCACAAAATCGGCCGCTTGCTCAGGATCGGTGAGTAATTGATCATGAGATAACACGCCTTCAGCTCCATGGCCATCCTCCGCTTCTCCCATTCCAGACTCAAGCGATCCAAGACAACCCAACTCGCCTTCAACAGAGACACCAACCGCATGAGCCATGGCGACAACTCTAGCGGTAACATCAACGTTATATTCATAGGATGAGGGTGTTTTGGCATCCTCTTCAAGGGAGCCATCCATCATGACACTGGAAAAGCCGCTACGAATTGCGTTTACACATACCGCAGGTGAAGCACCATGGTCTTGATGCATCACAACAGGAATATGTGGATAGGCTTCCACAGCTGCTGCAATCAAATGACGCAAAAAAGGCTCTCCAGCATATTTACGCGCTCCGGCTGAGCCTTGCATGATCACCGGGCTATTGCATTCGTCAGCTGCCTGCATAATCGCGTGAATTTGCTCGAGATTGTTTACATTAAATGCAGGTAATCCATATCCATTTTCTGCTGCATGGTCTAAGAGTTGTCGCAATGATACAAGTGCCATTTAGGTCTCCTTCATTTGAAATTTTGTATCAGATTTATCATAAAAAATTAGAATTGATAATAGGAATTCGTATCGAAGTAAATGGAATTCCTGGCTTATAAATTAGGATCTACCTTGAAATAAGAGGCATTAGCAATTTATTGAAGTTGGAGCTACCTCAATACTTTCCATGTTTATTGGTTTCCCATTGTCGCCTACTCGAACAATTTTCATGGTATTGGTACCCCCTGCTTTGCCAACAGGCTCTCCTATTGTCATGACAATCAAATCACCATCACGCACAGCTCCGCGCTTAAATAACTCATCTTCTGCCAAATCTAGAATAACCTCTGGATCAAATAGGCCCTGACCAAATTCTATGGGATAAACCCCACGAAACAGAGTCATTTTACCAAGTGTATCCTCTTGCGGACTTAAGGCAAATATGGGCACTTTTGAGCTTCTCCGTGACATTAACAGTGCAGTTACTCCACTCTGAGTAAGCGCTGCAATCGCACGAATTTTAAGACTGCTGGCAGTATACATCGTTGCACGAGCGATGGCCTCTTCAATACTAACCGGCTGAATTTCTAGCGAACGTTGCAAGCTCTGATTTACTGTGTATTCTTTTTCTGCTTCAAGACAAACTCTTGCCATGGCTTCTACCGACTCAACAGGATATTGCCCTGCAGCAGATTCGGCAGACAACATAACAGCATCAGTTCCATCCAATACCGCGTTAGCTACATCTGATACCTCTGCACGAGTTGGAATGGGGTTAATGATCATTGATTCCATCATCTGTGTTGCAGTCACAACAAGTTTATTTTTAGTGCGAGCAGAACGTATCATGCGCTTTTGCAATGCTGGCACTGTAGCATCTCCCACTTCAACAGCCAGATCACCACGAGCAACCATGATTGCATCCGATGCATCCAAAATATCGTCTAATGCGAGAATGGCTTCGGAGCGCTCAATCTTTGCCATGATCAGGCTATTGCCTCCAGCCTCTTGCATTAAAGAACGCGCTTGACGTATATCCTCACCAGTGCGAGGAAAAGATACCGCCAAATAATCCGCTTTCAATGCTGCAGCAGTTTTGATATCTTGCATGTCCTTATTTGTCAGGGCAGGCGCACTCAGTCCACCACCTTTTCGATTAATACCTTTATTATTCGATAGCACACCTCCTTGCTTGACTTGGCAATATATTTCACTTCCCATTACCTTGGTAACATTAAGAACAATACGACCATCATCTAACAATAATGTCGCACCGGCCTCTACGTCATTAGGTAGCTCTTTGTAGTCAAGCCCTACTCTCTCCTCATTACCTAATTCACACTTGGCATCAAGTATGAATTCATCGCCTACCTTAAGCCAGATCTTCCCATGGTCAAATTTACCAATACGTATTTTAGGCCCTTGCAAATCGGCTAATATTCCAATTGTACGACCAGTAGCGCGTGCAAGGGCACGAGTGAGATCAGCATGAGCTATATGCTCTTCGCGAGTACCGTGTGAAAAATTTATTCTCACAACATCAACGCCTGCCAGAATCATGTGCCGCAGAATCGTAGGATCGCTACAAGCAGGCCCCAGCGTAGCAACAATTTTTGTTCTTCTAATCATTCCTAAAAGAATTTTCAGATTAGTTCTTAACGTCCACGCAATTCGAGAATTTCAACCGCCGGGAGTTTTTTCCCTTCTAGAAATTCAAGAAAAGCTCCCCCTGCCGTAGATATATATGACACTTTGTCGTATATATCATATTTCTGGATTGCAGCTATAGTATCGCCCCCCCCAGCCAAGGTAAAAGCTTTGGTGTCAGCAATTGCTTTTGCAATGGTATATGTGCCCTCTCCAAACTGATCAAACTCAAACACGCCCACGGGTCCATTCCAAACGACTGTGCCTGCCTTCATTATAATATCAGCCAATTCTTGAGCGCTTTTTGGTCCAATATCGAAAATCATGTCATCATCCGATACTGCATCTGCATCTTTTACCACCGCTGGCTCATTAGCATCGAATTTCTTGCCAACCACAACATCTATAGCGATCGGAATCATCGCATCACGATGCTTCATTTTATCCATCAATATCTTCGCAGTGGAAACCAAATCATCTTCGCACAAAGATTTACCAATATTTTTTCCCGCAGCCTTAAGGAATGTATTAGCAATCCCACCACCTACCACCAGCTGATCTACTTTCTCAGATAGTGATTCAAGCACAGTCAGTTTGGTTGATACTTTGGAGCCTCCAACAATCGCAACCATAGGTCGTGCTGGATTATGTAAAGCTTTAGTCAAGGCATCTAATTCTTCTGTCAATAGAATACCTGCACATGCAATCGGAGCATATTTTGCAATCCCATAAGTCGATGCTTCAGCACGATGTGCAGTACCAAAAGCGTCCATTACAAATATGTCGCATAACTTAGCATAGTTCTGTGCGGTCGCATCGTCGTTCTTTTTCTCACCCTTGTTAATACGGCAATTCTCTAGAACGACTAACTCACCCTGCGCAATTTCAAACCCACCATTCGCCCAATCCCTGATTAAACGTACCGGCTTACCTAAACGTTCCGCAATATTATCGGCAACAGGCTTAAGCGAATTCTCCTCACTCCAGACGCCTTCTTCCGGTCGGCCCAAGTGAGAAGTTACCATGACTTTCGCGTCACGATCTAAACAATATTTAATAGTGGCCATAGATGCTGTAATGCGCGCATCCGATGTAACTTTGCCATCTTTAATGGGCACATTTAGATCAGCACGAATAAAGACACGCTTGTCTTTCAGATCAAGATCAGTGAGTTTGATAACAGACACATTAACTCCAATATAGACACTAAATATTAATAAGAATAGTTTGCAATCTTGATTGACTGCTGGCTAACTCAAAGGGATAAATCTATCTACTATGATGTAAGCATTAGATAACCCCGAGTAATATCATAATCATCTTTTGTTAATATCTGATTATGATGTTTAAATCTCTAGGCCTTTTACTCGAAGTAAATCTTATGCTCTTATTCAGATTCTTTGCGGACTTACTTGCTAGCAATAACGCGAGCCATCTCTAATACTTTACAGGAGTATCCCCATTCATTATCGTACCAAGCAACGACTTTAACAAAGTTTTTGTCTAACGATATGCCTGCCTCAGCATCAAAAACAGAAGTACAGCTCTCACCACGGAAGTCAGTAGATACTACTTTGTCGGCTGTATAACCGAGTACACCTTTCAGCGTGCCTTCCGATGCAGATTTCATGACATTACAGATCTCCTCGTAAGTGGCATCTTTATTTAATTCTACGGTAAGATCCACAACAGAAACATCAGAAGTTGGCACCCTAAAGGCCATACCAGTGAGCTTCTTATTCAATTCAGGAATAACCGCGCCAACTGCCTTCGCCGCTCCTGTAGAGGAAGGAATGATATTTTCAAGAATTCCTCGACCTCCTCGCCAATCCTTATTAGAAGGGCCATCCACTGTTTTTTGAGTAGCCGTTGCAGCATGAACAGTAGTCATTAAACCACGTTTGATTCCCCAAGTATCATTCAATACTTTAGCAATTGGAGCGAGACAGTTGGTTGTACAAGACGCATTGGAAACGATAGCTTGCCCATTGTAGGATTTATCATTAACGCCATATACAAACATTGGTGTATCGTCTTTAGATGGTGCGGTCATAATGACCTTTTTGGCACCAGCCGCAAGATGCTTTTCACAAGTTTCTTTAGTGAGAAAAAGCCCCGTCGCTTCCACCACCACATCAACACCGACCTCATTCCATTTTAACTCAGCAGGATCTTTAATAGCAGTTAGACGTATCTTCTTGCCATTGACTACTAAAGTATTGCCTTCAACTGAAACACTCCCGTTAAAACGGCCATGCACCGAATCATGTGTCAGCATATAAGCCAGGTAATCAGGCTCAAGTAAATCGTTAATTGCAACCACATCGATATCGCTAAATTTTTCAATTGATGCACGAAACACCATTCGCCCAATACGACCAAACCCATTGATTCCTACTTTAATTGTCATTACACAGACTCCTTAAACAAAAAAACCATAACTAAGCACGCCTATCCTGTCTGAATAGGCAACACAATTTATAAAATTCTCTTTACAGCATTTACGACATTCTCAATAGTGAAACCAAAGTATTTAAACAACTCTTCGGCTGGAGCGGATTCTCCGAAAGTATCGATTCCAATGATTTCTCCTTCAAGACCGACGTATTTATACCAGTAATCTGTCACACCAGCTTCTACCGCAATACGTTTAATACCTTTTGGCAATACACTTTCCTGATATGTTTGGTCTTGGCGATCAAACAAGTTAGTGCATGGCATGGATACTACACGCACCTGGATACCTACCTCAGACAATGCTTTCTGCGCAGCCACGGCCAGCGCTATTTCTGATCCAGTCGCTATAATGATTGCTTGCGGTTTTCCATCCACAGCTTCGGATAGGATATAGGCTCCTTTATCGATCAGCTTAATAGTCGCCGCATCTCTTTTCTGGAAAGGTAAATTTTGACGGCTAAAAATAAGTGTCGTTGGTCCATCCTTGCGCTCAATCGCACGCGCCCAAGCTACAGTTGATTCAACCGTATCACATGGTCGCCATACATCCATATTGGGTATCAGGCGTAATGTTGCTGTTTGCTCTACCGGTTGATGTGTCGGACCATCCTCCCCCAAACCAATTGAATCATGAGTAAACACAAAAATGTTACGGATCTTCATTAAAGCCGCCATGCGCAAAGCATTGCGCGCATATTCCGAGAACATCAGGAACGTAGCCCCATAAGGAATGATACCGCCATGTAGCGACAAACCATTCATAATGGCACTCATACCAAATTCACGCACACCATAATAAATATAGTTTCCACCAGATTCTGCGCTTACACCACTTGAACCAGACCACAGCGTCAGATTAGAACCGGCTAAATCAGCTGACCCTCCTACCAGTTCAGGAAGGACTGGCGCTAATCCCTCAATCGCATTCTGCGATGCTTTTCTAGTCGCAATAGTCTCTCCCTTTGCGTTAACACGATTTATAACGCTGTCAGCATATTCAAACCAGTTAGCTGGTAATTCCCCGGTCATACGACGCTCAAATTCAGCTGCTTCTGCAGGATATTTCTTCCCATACTCTGCAAACTTATGATTCCATTCGCTCTCAAGTTTCTGACCTTTTGCACGTGCATCCCATGCACCGTAGACTTCTTGAGGAACCTCAAAGGGAAGATAATGCCAGCCAATATGAGGACGAGTAGCCGCGATTTCTTCGTCTCCTAATGCCGCACCATGGACTGCGTGTGTATTGGCTTTATTGGGCGATCCCATCCCAATGACAGTCTTGCAGCAAATCATAGAAGGTTTGCCTGAAACCTTTTTAGCGGCTTCAATAGCAGCTTCAATTGCATCTGGATCGTGACCATTTACATTAGGAACAACATGCCATCCATATGCCTCAAAGCGTTTAGGTGTGTCGTCAGTAAACCAGCCTTCTACATGTCCATCAATTGAAATACCGTTATCATCATAAAAACAAATGAGCTTACCCAGCCCTAATGTACCTGCCAGAGAACATGCCTCATGTGAAATACCTTCCATCAAACATCCATCACCAAGAAATACATAAGTATAGTGATTAACGATATCAAAGCCGGGGCGATTGAATTCATCCGCGAGAATCTTTTCTGCTAATGCCATGCCGACAGCATTGGTAATTCCTTGCCCCAGGGGACCTGTCGTTGTCTCTACTCCTGAAGTATAGCCATATTCTGGATGTCCAGGCGTTTTAGAATGAAGCTGTCGAAAATTTTTAATATCTTCTATTGACACATCATAGCCAGTCAAATGTAATAGCGCATAAAGCAGCATAGAGCCGTGCCCATTCGATAAAACGAAGCGATCACGGTCGACCCATTTGGGATTATTGGGACTATGACGCAAATGGTGAATCCAAAGTACTTCCGCAATTTCCGCCATACCCATAGGCATACCAGGGTGACCAGAATTAGCTTTTTGTACTGCATCCATGGCCAAAGCACGAATAGCACTCGTCAAATTCTTGAATACTGGCGCGTTAAAATCCTCAAATGCTCCCATCTACACTACTCCCAAAAAAATTCAAAAAACAAAACATCCATCTTCCGCGCCACATGACAACAAAAGTTGGCAAAAACCGCTATTATCACCTAAGACGAAGTGCTCTACAACATTGATTCATTGATACACGCAATCACACCTTCTTTGTGTTATATCAACTCAACTATTCTGGTTACGCAACTTAATACCCAGTGTTTTTATCTTACGATAAAGATGTGTACGCTCCAACCCTGCGCGCTCGGCAACACGCGTCATATTGCCACCTTCTTGATCAATCAATTTCTCGAAGTAATTTTTTTCAAATAAGTCTCGGGCTTCACGCAACGACACATTCAAAGGAATATCCGGAACAATTGATATCGCTGTCGGTAACGGAGGCGCTAAGGCTTGCTGGACAACTTCTGCTGAGATCTCATTACTGGCACAAGTTAAGGCGAGCGAGCGTACTACACTCGTCAATTGAGCCAGATTGCCAGGCCAATCATAATTACGCAATGTATTCAATGCAGCTGTACTAAAGTGAATGAATGGCGCTTCGCCTGATTCAATGCAATTTGAAAGTATCTGATTAGCTAACTCAGGAATATCTTCACGGTGCAATCTTAATGATGGAACACTGATACAAAGACTGCTCAAAGTTTCATATAATTTAGGGTTATAAATACCTTGCGCAGTTAGTTCTGCCAAGGGCAAAGTCGTAGCACATACCAGACGCACATTATATTTTTCTAATTTACTCAAGAGCAGAAGTAATCCCTTTTGCTCCAATTTATTGAGTTCGCCAATTTCTCTTAAAAACAGCAAGCCATCCTTCGCTTGCTCAAGTAAATTTAGAGGGTTCTCTGCAAGAAAAGAAAATGATTCTGGCTCAACCCATGGCGTATTGATTCGATGCAAGAAATGAGCGCAGTACTCCATGCCCACACCTGGCTCACCCATCAGCAGCAGAGGCACTTTCAAGCTGGCAACTTGCTCTAGCTTCTTTTTTAATTCTGCAATCAAAGTTCCCCGACCCAGGCTTACCAGAGAAAAGGTCGGGATCGGCTTACTTTGACCACCGCGTAAAGCTTGTCCAATGGTGCTAAGCAACTTTTGTAATGGTATAGGTTTTTCCAGATACCCTACAGCTCCAATGCGCGTCGCCTCTACGGCAGTATCTATGGTGCCGTGCCCAGACATCATCACAACTGGCATGGTAAGTAATCCACTATTAGCCCAATCTTTAAGTAATGTTATGCCATCCGTATCCGGCATCCAGATATCCAATAGCACTAAATCTGGACGAGTCTGATTGCGCCAGCTGCGAGCCTGTTCTGCATTTTCCGCTAAAACAACTCGATATCCTTCGTCATTCAAGATCTCCGACAAGAGTTCGCGTATGCCAACTTCATCATCAACAACAAGAATCGTATTGTTGGCCATTATATGGTAATTTACCTCCAGAACTGGAATACAACTAATTGCTTTGCAGTAGTAGCAGCAACATCATTAAATTAACAATTCAAGCATTACTTCATGTGATGGTTATGTTACTTGATGAGGAATCGATATAGTGTGATCCGATAATAATCTTGGTAATACAATGGTCACCTTGGCTCCGTGTGGTTGGGTATTTTCGATTTGGATTGTACCATTATGTTCATCAATAATTTTCTTGACAATCGGAAGTCCGAGTCCCGTGCCTTTTGCCTTGGTCGTTACATAAGGCTCAAATACTTGGGCTTTAATCTGCTCAGCAAATCCTTTTCCGTTATCACTTACGCTAAACTGAATACCATTCGGAAGTATTTCGGTACGCACTGTGATCGTGGGATCTACTATGTCAACCAAGGCATCTTGAGCATTTTGTAGCAAATTATGAATAACTTGCCTCAATCTTGTAGGATCTCCGCGTATCAGAGAAGGATCAGCAGTCAACTCTAAAATAATTTTTGAGCTATGATTGCGATCTGATTGAGTATGTGCGGTCTCATATAACGCAAGTACCTCATGTATTAATCTATTAAAATCAAGCTGATATAACTCCAATTCAGGCACGCGCGCATATTCGCTGAATTCATTGACCATTTTCTTAAGTGCTTCAACCTGATTAACAATCGTTTCGGTAGAGCGTTGTAAAATTCTTGCGTCCTGCCCGGTTAATTTTTCCATCAATTTGTGCTGCATGCGCTCTGCAGAAAGCCGAATGGGCGTCAAGGGATTCTTGATTTCATGAGCTAGGCGGCGTGCAACCTCACCCCATGCAACTGTACGCTGAACCTGCAATAAACTGGTAATATCATCAAATACTACAACGCCTCCTCCAGTTACCTGCGGAAGGCGTGATCCTCGAAGGAGTAGAATTTGATCTTTGCTTTCACTAAAATGCAATACTTGCCGTTGCCAATCTCCCATTTCTGCAGAATTGAATCCTCTTCGTATTTCTGTTGCCAGCATACGCAATTTTGATTCCTTTTCCGCACATTCTTCAATCGTTAACCCCACCAGATTGGTCAATGGAATCTGCAAAATTTGCTCGGCACTACGATTGACAGTACTCATATGTAATTTCTCATCGAATACCATCACTCCAGAGGAAAGATTAGCCAGTATACTTTCAAGGTAAGCACGGGCATTTTCAATCTCCTGCTGATTTCGTTGTGCCGTAACACGCGCCACTTCAAGCTGCTCAGTCATGAGATTAAAAGATTCGGTGAGTATTCCAAGCTCATCGTTACTTTGTACTCGGTGACGCCTGCTAAAATCTCCTTGCGCCACAGCTCTTGTTCCTTCAGCCAGCATACCCAGAGGCGCGCTTAATTTTTCGCTAATAAGAAAAGCTGCAGCAAGTGCAGAAAAAAGCGCTAAAAATAATGCCAATGTTAATGTTACGCCATAAAGCCGAGTCAATCCTTGGCGAGATAACGTTAATTCTTGGTAATTGCGGTATCCTATCTGAACGATCTCGGCATTCTCCGCAAGTAACCTAGGCACTTGCTGCAAAACTTGAAGCACACGAATATCGTCATCAAGATTTAATACATTGACGGGAACCAGCACACGCAAATACATGCCTTTGCCAGGGATAGATTCCACTGCGCTATAGCTCTTCTGCATTCGAATCTGCCGCATGGCAGCAGCATTGGGTATTTCTGGAAACAGTGCAATATCATCAATGCTGGAAAAAGCAATCGCCTTTCCCTCTTGATTGAACAATGTTGCCTCTTGTATTTGTGACTGAACCAATAACTGATTCAATGCTGATAAAGGGGATACAGGTGATTCAGATAACGTCAATGCGGTAGTCTTAGCTTTCTTCCCAAGCTCTTCAAGTAAATTATCAAGCATGGTTTGTCCTAAATTCAGACCTCCCTCTAATGCCTGATCAACTTTTACATCGAACCACGATTCGATGCTTTTTCCTAGAAACTGTACCGAAATACCATATACTAAGACCCCCGGAAGAATGGCCATCAGTGAAAAAACCGTCAATAAACGAAGTGCCAGTCTTGAGCCAAATACCCGGGCCTTTAGTCTCCTGCTTAACCTCCATAATAAAAAACCTACTACCACCAGCAAAAACAACACAAAAACCACATTGAAAACAATTAGCCAACGGTAAAGACGTTCAAGAAACTCCGTATTGGCCCCCGCTGTCGCTAACAAAAACAGCATGACCACACTCAACCCCGTAACGATGGTGATAACGTACTTCATGGATATATTTTAGGGTAGGTTCTGAGGAGCAATAGGCAATTTAATATGCCATTCTTTTTTTTCCGAGATCAAATTCCAGTCTTTTGAGCTAAACCATTCTAGTTGAACTGGCTTAGCTAACCGGGAAATATCCAACCATACTTGCAAAGTTGCAATATATTCCACACCTTGCTTGAGCGAAGAGCTCATTTCAATGGGAATATCATGCTGCTTCCCCAAAGCCTGCAGCGCTTCTTGGAGGGTATCAAAGCTTTGTGGCATCATCATTCGACCACTTAAGTAGTATTGTCGGGTAAGCGCATGATAGCTCAGCCCTATGCGCCTTTTACTGCGGGCTACTTCTTCGTCCAGCCAATACCACCGAGAATCTATCAGTTCAAATTTAGATACAAAATAAAGTATGATGCCTTTTTCCAAGGCCTGCTCTAAAGTACTATTAAGCGTAATATCAGCGTCAAGACTTATTTGGTAACCTTCACCCATCGCTTCCAGAGCGAACGACTTTATTTCTATACCACCCTCACCACGAACCGGTACCGCTGAGAATAGCAGTGAAATCAGGAGTATTGCTGCCATGATCTGCAACAATCCTTTTAGTCGCAGCATTCCATCAAGCCTTACAAAGCAAGGCATAGAAAAAACCGTCATGCAAGAAGCTGGGCAATAACTGCCCATTAGTCATAGCAGGATGCGAAAGAGGCAATAAACGTGCATCTTGATGTAATTGTTGGAATTTATTAATTAACAGCCAGTTTTCTTCATGAAAAACAGAGCAAGTTACATACAGCAACTTACCTCCTCTCTTCAGAATTTTCCATAAAGCATTGAGAATTTTCTCCTGAGTGTCAGCAAAAGCAGGCAAATCAGTATATCGTCGCAACCATTTGATATCAGGATGACGGCTAACTACACCTGATGCACTACAAGGCGCATCAGCCAAAATTCGGTCAAACAGTTGACCATTCCACCATTCTGAGGGATAAAGTGCATTGCCATATACCAAACGATCAGGCTCATTTCCAAGCCGCTCAAAATTTTCTGCTACACGTGCTAACCGCTGCGCATCACTATCGAGTGCGGTCAATCTTATTTGCGCTGATTCCATTAAATGCGTGCTTTTTCCACCAGGTGCAGCACAAGCGTCTAGCACGTGCATGCCATCATGCACATCTAGCAGTGACGCAGCTAATTGCGCTCCCGCATCTTGTATTGATACTAATCCTTCTATAAATCCTGGTAACTTCTCTACCGCTACCGGTTGAATTAATTTCAGCGCCACATTCCAGACTAAATTTGCTTTAATACCATGCTCGTCAAGTATTTTTTGATATGCCTCGACTCCGATTTTCCGAGAGTTAACTCGCAATGTCATTGAAGGATGTTGATTACTTGCATTCAGAATGGCCTCATAATGTTGAGGATATTGTTTACGTAACTTGTCGATCCACCATTGAGGATGGGAGTATTTTCCAACATCATTTTTATTAACCAGTTCCCATAATGTAGTGCCTTTACGTATAAAGTTCCGTAAAACAGCATTAACTAATCCAGGCGCACCTCGTTTATTACTTAAGAGACGAGCAGTAGAAACAGCATGATCGACAATCGCATAGGAAGGCGCTTTACTGTATTGCAACTGATATAAACTTACCAATAACAAGTAGCGCAATTTAAGATCTTGTAACGTTTTATCTAACAATAAGCTGAGTAATGCATCAAGTTGCCCGTAATAACGCAGCACTCCATAGGCCAGATCCTGAATTGCACCCCGCTGTTGATGAGAAAGCAGCGGATTCGACCGCCATATTTCCTGTAAAACCAGCGTTAGATTTGCGCCTGCCAAAACACGCCCTATGGCAGCTACAGCAAGGTGTTGGGCTTTATTCATTTACCGGACTAACAGTCATCACTGTAGAAAGAAACTGACCTGGCTGCAAGAAATGTCCCGCCAGAAATTCTGCAATAGGCATTTTTCTTCCACCCGATTTTTGTACAATTTCTAAAATCAGCGCACCTCTTCCACAACTCACGACGAGACCTTCGCTCCCAGCCGCAAGAATTTCTCCTGCTTTGCCAGAAGCATTTTTTGCAATCCTCGCTTGCCATATCTTCAATATATTGCCCTGAAGATACGTATAAGCTCCTGGATAAGGATTCAATGCCCGAATACGTCGATCAATTTGGTTCGCATCTAATCGCCAGTCAATCTCTGCTTCTTTTTTTTGGATCTTGGATGCATAGCATGCCTGTGTTTCATGCTGGGGAGTTGCAGTCAGCTTACCAAGCTGCAATAACTCCAACGCTTCGACAATACTCTGTGCGCCTAAGTCAGCAAGTTTATCGTGAAGAGTTTGTGCTGTTTCATGAGGATCAATAGGAATGTCACGTTGCAATAATATAGATCCAGTATCAAGCCCCTCATCCATTTGCATGATAGTGATACCGGTTTTCTGGTCACCCGCCAATATGGCTCGTTGAATGGGTGCCGCACCTCGCCAGCGAGGTAATAGCGAGGCATGGATATTCAAGCAACCATGATACGGAATTTTTAGCACTTCCTTCGGTAGAATTGACCCATACGCTGCTACTATCATTAGATCGGCATCAAATGCCCTTAGTTGCGCATGGACAGCTTCCGATTTTAATGTAAGCGGTTGCAACAAGGGAATACCATGTGCTTGCGCAACTTTTTTTACATCACTCACCTGAATTTTCATTCCACGCCCTGCTGGACGGTCTGGCTGGGTCAACACCAACACTACCTGATATCCACCATTCAGCAAATAAATCAATGCATTGGCTGCAAACACTGGTGTACCCGCAAAAATAATTCTCATGAAAAACTTCGGATCAATACATTCTTTTCTTTACAAGAAAAGGATTTAGGTAAAATAAGGGAAATTAGGACTTGGCATCGCGCTGCCGTTTTTTTAATTTTGATCGAATTCGTGATTGCTTGAGTTGTGACAAATACTCAATAAATACTCTACCCATCAAATGGTCCATCTCATGCTGAATACACACTGCAAATAATCCGCCAGCATCCAATTCAAACAAATTACCATCCAGACCCATTGCTCTGATTGAAATATTTTCAGCCCGTTTTATTCTTTCGAAAATTCCTGGCACCGACAAACATCCCTCCTGGCAATCAGATTCTCCACTGCTTGCAATGATTTCCGGGTTAATGAATACATGAAGCTGATCACGAGTATCAGAAACATCGATAATAATCACCCGTTGATGGACATCCACCTGAGTTGCCGCCAATCCAATTCCCGCTACAGCATACATAGTTTCCGCCATATCTTGAACCAGCATACGAATTTCATCAGTAATTACTGGTATAGAGGCAGCAACCTTATGCAGTCGTTCATCAGGATATTGTAATATTTTCAGAATTGCCATAGCAAACTAGCGTAATTCGGTTTAACAGATTCTGCTGTTAGATCGTAAGCTTTGAAAGGGCTAAATAATCTAAGCTTAAAGAATTGCATCTAAAAAAATCTCACAATATATTAGAAATTAAATCTATGCGTGTATTGATTATTATATCCGCGATTTTATTTATAAACGTATTTTCTGGTGTAACCGTAAAGGCAGGAGAAATTGAACTACAACATAATGTACCCGATCGCTATATTGTTATTCAGGGTGATACGCTTTGGAGCATTGCTTCTCGCTTCTTGAAAGATCCCTGGCGATGGCCAGAAATATGGAATCAGAACCGGAAACAAGTGAAAAATCCATATACAATTTACCCTGGTGATATCATCGTACTCGAAAAAACAGCTGAAGGAAGTCAATTAAAACTTTCCAATGAAAAGGCAGCCGTAAAATTATCTCCTAAAATGCGGATAGAAAAATTAGGGGTACATGGTATTCCAAATATTCCTGTCAATAAAATTAAACCATTCCTGAGTCAACCATTGGTTATCGAAAAGCATGCTCTTAACAAAGCGCCCCTTATATTGGGCACAAGTGACAATCGGGTAATATTAAGCACGGGCGACACCATCTATATACGTGATTTGCCAGCTGACCAAGGTGCTTCATGGCAGGTTTTCCGTGCTGGCAAGGCATTGATGGACCCGGATGATAATAATCGTATCCTCGGATATGAGGCAATTTATTTGGGTGATGTAGAGGCAAAAAATTATGCTCTGATCAGCACTGTAAAAGTAACGCATTCTGTTCAGGAGATATTAAATGGCGATCGTTTGATTCGCTCCCCCGCTGATACGCTTGCAGATTATGTGCCTCATGCACCGAATTTTGCTGTCGAGGGGCGTATTATCTCTGTCTATGGTGGTGTAGCGGAGGTCGGTGAAAATGCTATTATCACGCTTAACAAAGGCGTTCATGATGGATTGGAGGAAGGTCACGTTCTCGCCATTTATCGGAAAAGTAAAGTAAAATCACCTATAGGCAAGATCGTAGCACTACCTGATGAGCGCATTGGCTTAGTGCTTGTTTTTCGGGTATTTGATAAAGTATCTTATGCATTAGTCACACAAAGCTCTCAAGCAATCAAAGTATTGGATGCGGTACGAACACCTGATTAAGCCTTATATAGGACTAAAATTGCGCATATCAACAGTGAATTGAAATTACTTACAGACTTTTTTTACGCAAAACAGTCTTTCTTTTTTCTGCAATCAGTTGCACTTACTCTCTTTTTACATTCACGATAAGCATTATTTTTTACCATGAAAGTTCCGCCAGATGTTGAATCCTGGCTAAATCTAAGCCTAATAAACGGCTTAGGTGATGAGTCCATTCGTAAGCTGCTCATTGCTTTTGGCAGCCCAACAGAAATCCTCTCAGCAGATACGTATCAACTTGAACGTTTCGTAAAAAAACAAGTTGCCTATAATATTAATCGGGGCGCAGACAAGAGCAAAGTTGATGCTGCGCTTAAATGGCTGGAAGATTCTTCCAACTTCATCATTACACTCGCAGATCACGATTATCCTAAGCTATTACTTAATATTGCCGATCCTCCCCCATTACTTTACCTGAAGGGGCAGCGCAAACTTCTCAATGCACCCGCCCTTGCCATAGTAGGTAGTCGCAATGCGACACCCCAAGGTATAGCCAATGCTGGCGCCTTCGCTGAAGCTGCTAGCAATGCAGGATTTTGCATCGTTAGTGGTATGGCACAAGGTATTGATACTGCTGCACATCAAGGTGGTCTGCGTGGGATCTCAGCAAGCATTGCTGTGGTAGGCACAGGACTCGATATTGTCTATCCCGCAAGAAACCGTGAGCTAGCGCACCTGCTGGCAAAAGATGGTGCACTTATTTCGGAATTTCCACTGGGAATGCCCGCACTGGGCAGAAATTTCCCTCGCCGTAACCGAATTATCAGTGGCATAAGTCTTGGTTGTCTGGTTGTTGAAGCAACTCTACATAGCGGCTCCTTGATTACTGCCAAGCAAGCACTAGAACAGGGACGAGATGTGATGGCCATTCCCGGCTCCATACATTCACCTTTATCAAAGGGCTGTCACACATTAATTAAACAAGGTGCAAAATTGATAGAAAATATCCAGGATATCTTAGATGAGCTTAATTGCCAGCCTGTTCTAGCCCATGGAAATATTAACGTAACGATTGACTTTAGTGAATCCCAGGAGAATTCAATATTACTACCTCACTTAGGCTATGATGTGACTGATATCGATACTATTTGTACACGAAGCGGCTTGACGGTTGAAGCAGTATCCTCCATGCTATTGACGCTAGAGCTAGATGGAATCGTTGCCAGCTTACCTGGCGGACGTTATCAAAGAATTCGTTAATGCCATTGATAAAATATATACAAAAAAATCTGCTGAGGTGCATACAACGAAAGAGAGCATCTATATGTACGAAATCCTGATTTACTTATTTGAAAACTACTTTGACAAAGGGGGATACCCAGATTCTGCAGTATTAACGCATAAATTAACTATAGCTGGCTTTGAAGAAGACGAAATTAATCGAGCACTTAATTGGTTATCAGATCTTACGAAACATGATACTGATCATTATCCTGCAACATTTGCTCAAAGTAACTCACTACGATGGTATACCCCTTCTGAAATGGAAGTGATTGATAACGAAGGACGTGGGTTTATTCTTTTTCTTGAGCAAGCAGGCATTCTCAACCCACTACAACGAGAATTATTAATTGATCGTGTTCTCAAAATGAATGGAAATAATTCCAGCTTAGAAAAAATTAAGCTCGTGGTTTTGCTTGATCTATGGATACAAAATCAATTAACTGATCTTAATATTCTGGAAAAACTATTCACAGCAAGTAATCCGCGGTATCGGCATTAATTGTTGAAAATCAACAAACTCTAATTCAATTTTAGATAAATACGTGATTTGTCGGGCAATATATGCCCTTAAAATGAAGTATATTGGCTACACAAAACATGCCTTTAATTTCCTTCATAATCTGAACATCCTAATCTAGCAATTGACAAAAAATATAGCCATCTAGTCAAAATTCCATGAGCAAAAAATTGATCATCGCCGAGAAACCTTCCGTAGCAGCAGATATTGCCCGTGCATTAGGTAATTTCACTAAGGAAACTGAT
Source organism: Nitrosomonas sp. Nm58 (assembly GCF_900107335.1). Taxonomy (NCBI): domain Bacteria; kingdom Pseudomonadati; phylum Pseudomonadota; class Betaproteobacteria; order Nitrosomonadales; family Nitrosomonadaceae; genus Nitrosomonas; species Nitrosomonas sp. Nm58. The sequence continues at coordinate 42,429 of NZ_FNPQ01000022.1, forward strand.
TATTTTGAAAATGATGAATACGTTTTATCATCTGCAGTAGGCCATTTACTGGAGCTGGCTGTACCAGAAGATTATGAAGTTAAGCGTGGCAAATGGAGCTTTGATCATTTACCAGTTATTCCCCCCTATTTCGATCTTAATCCTATCGAGAAAACAGCCACACGTCTGAAATTGTTGATAAAACTCATCAAGCGGAAAGATGTAGATACTTTAATCAATGCTTGTGATGCTGGGCGAGAAGGGGAGTTAATTTTTCGCTATATCATACGTCATGCGGGAACAAAGAAACCCATTAAACGCTTATGGCTACAATCCATGACGCCCACAGCCATTCGAGAAGCTTTCTCAAAACTACTTGATGATAGTGAAGTACAGTCTCTGGCGGAAGCCGCCACTAGTCGTTCTGAATCAGATTGGCTAGTTGGAATCAATGGCACACGCGCAATGACAGCATTTAATTCTCAAGAAGGCGGTTTCCATAAAACAACTGTTGGACGTGTTCAGACTCCAACGTTAGCCATACTCGTCGAACGGGAAGAAGTCATCAAAAAATTTGTACCTAAAGACTACTGGGAAATACACGCCACTTTTTCTACTGACAATAATCACTACAAAGGAAAATGGTTTGACGAAAAATTTTCAAAAGATAAGGAGAATAGCGAAGCCAGAGCAGAACGCATATGGGACCAAGGCAAAGCAGACGCTATCAAGATCAGATGTCAAAGCAAACCAGGCATAGTGAGTGAAGAAAGCAAGCCCGCCAAAGAAACCTGCCCTTTATTATATGACCTCACGAGTTTACAGCGAGATGCCAATAGCCGCTTTGGTTTTTCTGCTAAAACAACCTTAGGGCTTGCTCAAACGCTTTACGAGAAACATAAAGTATTAACTTATCCACGTACCGATTCGCGCGCACTTCCGGAAGATTACATTGCGACGGTTAAAGATACACTTCATTCACTTGATAAAACTCAATATGGTGTATTTGCCAGGCAAGTTCTGGATTCGGATTGGGTAAAATTAAACAAGCGCATTTTTAATAACACAAAAATCTCCGATCACTTTGCCATCATTCCAACCTCGCTTGAACCTAAAAAGCTAAATGAGATTGAAACAAAGCTTTACGATCTGGTAACTAAACGTTTTCTTGCAATCTTCTATCCTGCTGCAGAATTTCTTGTGACAACTCGTATCACGCGAGTTGAAGGTGAGCCATTTAAAACAGAAGGCAGGATCATGATCAATGCTGGATGGCAAACCGTATATGGAAAATCATTAATAAATGATAATAGTAGTGATGGCATAGTTTTGCCTGCGATCAACGCTGATAAACCAGTTATTACAGAGGAAATCAAGGTTATTCCTAACCAAACTCGCCCTCCAGCGAGATTCAATGAATCAACTCTCCTATCTGCCATGGAAGGAGCAGGAAAACTGGTGGAAGACGAAGAACTACGTGCAGCAATGAGTGCCAAAGGACTTGGCACACCAGCAACGCGCGCAGCCATTATTGAAGGCCTCGTATCTGAAAATTACTTGCAACGCATTGGACGAGAATTACATCCTACTGCCAAAGCATTTTCGCTCATCACACTACTGCGTGGATTAAAAATACCCGAATTGATCTCTCCAGAATTAACAGGTGATTGGGAATTCAAATTGCGCCAGATCGAACAAGGTAAATTAAAGCGTGAAATGTTCATGACTAAAATTGCTGAAATGACGAAGCATATCGTTGAGCAAGCAAAAAATCATCGAGGAAAAACAATCAGCGGGGATTTTGCGATACTCAAGGTACCCTGCCCTAAATGTGGCGGCGTTATCCACGAAACATACAAGAAATTTCAATGCCAGCAATGTGATTTCGCTCTATGGAAAATTCTAGCTGGACGGCAATTTGAAGTGGGCGAGATGGAAACTCTCATTTCACAAGGTGAAGTTGGGCCATTGCAAGGGTTTCGCAGCAAAATGGGACGGTTATTCAACGCAAATATTAAGCTTACCGACACGTTTGAAATGAAATTTGAGTTTGGTGGTAATGATACAGAAGAAGCTGATGCAATCGATTTCTCCAATCAGCCATCTCTTGGCAGATGCCCTAAATGCAGCAGCCCAGTCTATGAACATGGGTTATATTATGTTTGCGAAAAAGCAGTAGGCGTCACTCACACGTGTAATTTCAAAACTGGAAAAATTATTCTCAACCGATCCATCGAACACGAGCAAATTACTAAATTGCTGCAAACTGGTAAAACTGATCTGCTGACTAAATTTATCTCTAAAAAAGGACGACCATTTTCAGCTTATTTGGTTATCGGAAAAGAAGGTAAAATAGAGTTCGAATTTGAGCAAAAGGCTTCAAAAGGAAAAACAGCAAATTCCGATGAATCAAAAACATCACTGCCGTCAAGTAAGAAAAAAGAAGCATAGAAAATTAATCATATTGCCATAAGGCATGCAATCCCCCTTCGTATATTAGTTCCTCAATATTTCTTATTTCTTGAAACAACAAAAGTGAATACTGAAATGAATTTTTCTTTCAAACACAGTATTCACTCTGTTTAGCGACGATAAGTTTTTTAAAGACTCAATTAACCATAGACATTAATAATATACTTGGCAATTCCAGATGTTGCAGCAATAAGAATGGCTAATCCTCCAACTACGGCTATTCCTTCTATAAGAAAAGAAATTAGCGCTTCACGAGTAGTTTTAAATTCTTGTTCACCATCTTTGTTACGTCGACGATCTTTGCGCTCCTTTACCCAGAGTTGTATTGCAATAACAAATGGAATAGCCAGTACAGAAATAAGTAGTGAATTTAAAGAATCATCTTCCATTGATCAGCCCCATTATCGATTAGTTGTAATTTGATTAAAATGTGTCCCACTTTTTTTGAGTTTCATTTAGTATAGTATTCCTAGAAAATTGATAATTATAGCAGGCGCTACAAATTCCCGTTCTGCCTCTACACCTTTTAGCTTATATCTAAGCCATGCCTGTCAATCTAATCTACCATTATAAAAAAGAAATGATGACATATAGAATATTTACTTTCCTAGAGACTTATGGATTGGCTTAATCTGCCTGTTGCCAATGGTGCACGCGGTATCGTTCAACTGCCAGGTTCCAAAAGCATCTCCAATCGGATCCTTTTGCTCGCAGCACTAGCAAATGGTAAAACACTTGTTCGAGATCTGCTGATTTCCGATGATACGACACAAATGCTGAATGCGCTGCGAGCACTCGGGATTACAATCAATCAAATCAGCAAGAATGATTTCAGCGTCGAAGGTGGAAGGGGAAAATTCCCTGTCAAACAAGCCGATTTGTTTTTGGGTAATGCTGGTACCGCTTTTCGGCCTCTTGTTGCTGTGCTTGCCATAATGGGTGGTCACTATCGATTGTCCGGCGTGCCACGCATGCATGAACGCCCAATTGCTGATTTAGTTAATGCATTACGACAATTGAATGCCAGTGTTACTTACCTTGGAAATGAAGGTTTCCCACCATTAGAAATTAAACCTGCTGAGATACAAAACAAAATAATTACAATCAAGGGCGATGTTTCCAGTCAATTTCTCAGTGGACTTTTAATGGCATTACCATTAACAGGTGAAACTGCCACAATTATCGTAAACGGAACACTTATTTCAAAACCATATGTTGAACTCACCCTGGCTCAAATGGCGCGTTTTGGCATTCAAGTCACACAAGAAAATTGGCAACGTTTTACTTTGCCAGGCCCACAAACTTACAAGAGTCCCGGTGAAATAATTGTTGAAGGCGATGCCTCCTCAGCATCCTATTTTTTGGCTGCTGGAGCAATTGGTGGAGGGCCGGTACGCGTTGAAGGCGTTGGTATGGAGAGTTTACAAGGAGATATTCATTTTGCTGATGCGCTAGAAAAAATGGGCGCACATATCACAAAAGGGAAAAATTGGATTGAATCCTCTTTGCCAGCCCGTAATACTTCTAATCATCAATTGAAAGCTATTGATCTCGATTGCAATCATATCCCCGATGCAGCGATGACATTGGCCACAACGGCCTTATTTGCAAAAGGAACAACGACACTCAGAAATATCGCAAGTTGGCGGGTAAAAGAAACCGATCGCATTTCAGCAATGGCAAAGGAATTACGTAAACTTGGGGCTCTGATTGAGGAAGGTAAAGATTTTATACGTATTACACCACCTGCCACTTCACTTACTCCCAATGCAATCATCGATACCTATAATGATCATCGTATGGCGATGTGTTTTTCACTTGTGTCTCTAGGTGCACCAGTACGCATCAATAATCCGGGCTGTGTTGTCAAAACCTTCCCAGATTATTTTGAAAAACTTGCGATGATTATGCTTTCCTGACGCTACAAATCTTCATATTTCTACTTAAGAGGTTTTCATGGAAACTGGCGCTATTCCAGTCATTACTATTGATGGTCCCTCAGCTTCTGGTAAAGGTACAGTCGCACAACTCGTTGCCCAGAAACTTGCACTTCATTATCTTGATAGTGGAGCACTCTATCGCCTCGTAGCATTGATAGCAATGCGATCAAATACTGATTCTGCTAATGAGTTGGCCATAGCAAATATTGCTTTACATTTAGATGTAAATTTCTATGGCTCATCTATTCAATTAAATAGTGAGGATGTCTCAGATGCAATTCGTACCGAAGAATGCAGTAAATTAGCCTCTGTTATTGCTGGTCAACCCGAAGTCAGAAGAGCATTACTACAGCGCCAACGAGCATTTCTCCAACCACCTGGTCTGGTAACAGATGGCAGAGATATGGGCTCAGTTGTGTTTCCAGATGCTCCGCTTAAAATTTTTCTCACTGCAAGCGCCGAAGAACGAGCACAGCGACGCTATAAGCAGTTGATAGAGAAAGGAATAAATGCTAACATCCAAAGCCTATTGCAGGATATTTCCGAGCGTGATATGCGTGACAGTAATCGCGATACTTCTCCTTTAAAGCAAGAGACAGATGCAAAATTGCTAGATACAACTTTGCTCAGTATTGAAGAAGCTGTTAACGAGGTACTACGGCTGTACAATCAAATCTGCAAGAACTGAACTTGATGAAAAGAAGTTTTATTTTTTACACAATAAAATAAAACCATATCATACAATTTAAGTAATTTTTTATTTAACTAACTAACCATCTCATTTATGGGATGAAATTAAAATCGGGTAATTTTTTACAATGACTATTGTTTCCAACATAACTCCTTCCTCAGAAAATTTTGCCAAACTCTTCGAAGAAAGTCTTACACGTAAAGAAATGCGTGTGGGAGAGGTCATTACTGCAGAAATTGTGCGTATTGACTATAACTTTGTAGTGGTCAACGCAGGCCTCAAGTCCGAGAGTTATATTCCTATTGAGGAATTTAAAAATGATAAAGGCGAGATTGAGGCTAAGGCGGGAGATTTTGTCAGTGTTGCCATTGATGCCCTTGAGGACGGCTATGGTGAAACGCGCTTATCCAGAGATAAAGCCAGGCGATTAAATGCTTGGCATGATCTGGAAGAAGCTATGGAGAAAGGCACCATCGTCAGCGGCATGGTCAATGGTAAAGTGAAGGGTGGGTTAACTGCCATGGTTAACGGCATTCGTGCGTTTCTGCCGGGCTCATTGGTAGATATTCGCCCTGTCAAAGACACTACTCCTTATGAAAATAAGGAAATGGAATTTAAAGTCATCAAGCTCGATCGTAAACGTAATAATGTCGTCATATCTCGACGAGCAGTATTAGAAGAAACTCAAGGAGCAGACCGAGAATCTCTATTGGCAAACTTGCAAGAAGGCGCCATTGTGCATGGTATCGTTAAAAACATTACCGACTACGGTGCGTTTGTCGATTTAGGCGGAATAGATGGACTGCTTCATATAACAGATTTAGCTTGGCGTCGTGTAAAACATCCTTCTGAAATCATCAATGTTGGTGATGAAGTAACGGCCAAGGTACTCAAATTTGATCAAGAAAAAAATCGTGTTTCACTAGGCATGAAACAATTAACTGAGGATCCTTGGGTAGGTCTTTCAAGACGCTATCCTCCAGGAACACGCCTTTTTGGTAAAGTAACTAATCTTACAGACTACGGTGCCTTTGTAGAAATTGAGCAGGGAATTGAAGGATTAGTACATGTTTCAGAAATGGATTGGACCAACAAAAATGTCTATCCATCAAAAATAGTACAATTAGGTGATGAAGTAGAGGTCGTCATTATAGAGATAGATGAGGAACGTCGCCGCATCTCGCTTGGAATGAAGCAATGCAAACCTAATCCATGGGAAGAATTTGCAATGAGCCACGAAAAAGGAGACAAAGTAACTGGACAAATAAAATCTATTACTGACTTTGGTGTGTTTATTGGATTACCTGGCAATATTGATGGTTTAGTGCATTTATCCGATCTCTCTTGGACTCAATCTGGAGAAGAAGCAATATGCAATTATAAAAAAGGCGATGAGGTAGAAGCTGTTGTATTATCGATCGATGTCGAGAAAGAACGTATCTCGCTTGGAATAAAACAGCTGGAAGGAGATCCATTTACTGTATATGTAGCAGCGCACGATAAAAATAGTATGATCAAAGGTATTGTAAAATCAATCGATGCCAAAGGTGCGGTGATTACTTTAACTGACGAAGTAGAAGGTTATTTACGAGCTTCTGAAATTTCTCGTGACAAAGTTGAAGATATACGAGCTCTTCTCAAAGAAGGGGATCAAATTGAAGCAATGATCATTAATGTTGATCGTAAAAATCGCAATATCAATCTTTCTATTAAAGCAAAAGATCAATATGAGGAAAATAGTGCATTACAGATGGTAACTACCAAGACTCCTGCCAGTACAGGCACTACTAATCTGGGAGCATTACTCAAAGCTAAAATGGACAGTAAAAATTCTGAAGAACAATAAAGGACATCGATGACGAAATCTGAATTGATTGCCAAGCTTACTGCTCGATACCCTCAGCTCTTGGCAAAAGATACTGAGTTAGCCGTCAAAATGATACTTGATGCCATGGCTAATAGCCTCTCTAGAGGAGAGCGCATTGAAATTCGTGGATTTGGAAGCTTTGATTTAAATTATAGACCAGCTCGTATTGGTCGTAACCCAAAGTCCGGAGAAAAGGTTCACGTACCTGAGAAATATGTTCCACATTTTAAAGCTGGAAAGAAAATGCGTGAACGTGTTGATTTCCAACTTAAAGATGAATCATGATCAACCATTTAAAATGAGAAGGATGCTCTTTCTTGCCTAAGAATTAAAATAATTCTTTATCGATGAAGAGCATATCTTTATATTTTAGAATTAAAGATTATGTAATTTTTATTTGACTCTTAAATATAATACTTTTTTTATTTCTGATTGCATGAATAATCCTCGTATTATTGTTGCTCTTGATTTTTCCAATAAAAAACAAGCACTCGAATTAGCAGGCAAACTAGATAAAAATTTATGCCGAATAAAAATTGGTAAAGAACTTTTCACCATTGCTGGCCCACAATTGATAGAACAATTGATGGCCTATGGTTTTGAAATTTTTCTTGATCTAAAATATCATGATATTCCTAATACTGTAGCTGGCGCTTGTAGAGCAGCATCAGATCTAGGCGTATGGATGATTAATGTTCATGCGCTAGGAGGGAGAAAAATGCTCATTGCCGCTCAAGAAGCGCTCTCCACAAAAAAAACGAAACTAATCGCAGTAACTCTACTTACCAGTTTAAATAAGAGTGATCTCAATGAAATAGGTTTGAATGAAGAGCCAATCAATATTGTGCAACGCCTTGCCTTACTTGCTAGCGATTGTGGTCTTGATGGTGTAGTCTGTTCTGCTCTGGAAGCACCGCAGCTTAGGGGAATCATTAAAAAAGACTTCTGTTTGGTAACGCCAGGAATTCGACCTCTTAATTGTAGTGCAAATGATCAGATGCGCATAACAACACCTCAAGAAGCTATACAAAATGGTGCTAATTACCTGGTAATTGGTCGACCAATTACACAATCTCCCGATCCTCTCTTAGCGCTTCAGCGATTGAACCATGAAATTGAAACAATCGGTTGTAATGATAGTAATTAAAAATCTTTGACTTGGCTGGATCAATAATCCGATAAAATCAGGAGAGCTTATTTCTGCTAATCTCTCAGAGGAATGTGCGCTTCAAAGCGCACTTATGGTACTGTATATTCATCCAGGTTCATAGCAAAAACTACACTGCAAATTCCCTCTGATAAACCTCTTAGCACAGTTGATGGCACATCCCTCTGAGTCAAATACCCCCGGCAAAGCCGGGGGCTTGTGATATGGTTAGCGCCTCAAAGGCACCTATAACACACCTTGAGCCGCCACAATGGCGGCTTACCTTATAGCAAGCCTCATCTGATCATATCGCTCATCTTCCTCTTCTTGATTCCGGATATACACTCGCACCAGATGCTCATCTAGACCAACCGTAGAAACAAAATATCCTCTAGCCCAGAAATGCTCGCCCGTGAAATTCCTTCTTCGATCCCATACTTCCGGGCAATTTGAATCGCACTCTTGCCTTTAATGTACCCAACTACATTCGATACTACATAGTCGGTCCTGCAAAATGCCTAAGATCCTCATGAATTCTCCGTTTCAGGGAAGAAATTCACTTCCTAAACTCTCAAGGATTCATAATATCCGCATCTAAACCTGAGGGAAATTAAGGTATTTAATATTTAAGATGGCTATCGACGACTTTTTCCGCGCCCGTCTCGATCAAAT